>NZ_JBVVPQ010000113.1:0-16474 GCF_055811695.1 Bradyrhizobium sp. MI1.3
TTCGCGCCGATGTGGCCCACGTCCACCGCCGTCCGGCCCGCGTTCGTGACGATCGCGATACGCCCCTCTTCCTTGGGTCGGAGTGAGAAAATTCCTAACAAAAATCCGAATTCTAATAAAGAGAAATATTTTGTCGCCGGTCCGTTGACCCCGGATTTGGGTGTTTCGTCTGAGACGACGCAAGAGATTGTGGCCGGAGCGGTCAATCCGGCGCGGTCGGCACCGGCGTATTCTGCGCGACCGCCTTAGCCGGCGCTGCCGCCGTGGAATTGCGGCCGCCATTGGCCAGGTTGCGGCGAAGCGATGGCGGCGCCGCCTGCAGGGCAAAGATGATCGCGATCTGGGTCCGGTTCTGGAGACGGTATTTGCGCATGATGTTGCCGATATGCGCCCGCACCGTGTTCTCCGAGATTTTGAGCTCGTACGCAATGTTCTTGTTCTGCATTCCGCGTGCGATCAGCATCATCAGGTCCCGCTCGCGTGGCGTTGGTGTGATCGGATGTTTCGAATCCGGACTCATGACTGCTCCTCCGTGGCCTCTGGTCGACGCGAACACCCCAGCATGTTCTCACTCCGTCTTGAGTGCCTCGATCGGACTGAGCTTGGATGCCTTGTGGGCGGGATAAAAACCGAAGATCAGGCCGGTCGCGATCGAGAAGGCGAGGGCAAGGCCGATCGCCTGGCCATCAATCGAGGTGATCCATCCTGCCATGCGAGCGACCGTCATCGAGAGCGTGACGCCGGCACCGACGCCGATCGCCCCGCCGAGCAGGCAGAGCACGAGCGCCTCGCAGAGAAACTGAAGCCGGATGTCCCGCATCCGCCCGCCAAGCGCGCGGCGGATTCCGATTTCGCGCGTGCGCTCGGTGACCGACACGATCATGACATTCATGATGCTGATGCCGCCAACCAGCAGCGAGACCGAGGCGATGGCGACGAGCAGGAGCGCGACGGTGCGGATCGCTCCCTGCTGCGCTTCCATGGCGGCGGCCGGATCCTGGACCTTGAAGTCGTCCTCCTGGCCGGCGGGAATACGGTGCCGCTGCCGCAGCAGGTTTTCGATCTCCGTTCGCGCCCCCGCCATCTGTCCGTCCGCAGCCACCTTGGCGATGATGTAGGCGACCGAATCCCGGTTGATGTTGCTTGCGCTGCCGAGGAAGCGCAGCTTGGCGGTGGTGAGCGGCACGAAGGCAACGTCGTCCTGCGCCGGTCCCTTGCGATCGAGGACGCCGACCACTTCGAGCGGCACCTTCATGATCCTGATCTGTGCGCCGATCGGGTCCTCGCCGGGCGCGAACAGCTCATGCGCCACCGTGCTGCCGAGGATCACGACCTTGCCGGCGCCTGCCTCCTCGCTGCCGGAAAAATAGCGCCCGGTCGCAAGCTGCCAGTCGCGCACCATGAAGTGCCCGGTCGTCGTCCCGTTGATCGTCGTGTTCCAGTTCTTGCTCTCGTGAATGACCTGCGCCGTTCCTGCAATCGAACCGGCCGCGGCCTGGATCTCGGGGATCTGCTCGAGAATCGCCTGCACGTCGCTCTCGGTCATGGTCAGCTTGCTGCCATCCTTGAGACGCACGCCGCCCTGGTAGACCGCGCCGGGGTTGATCATCAGCACGTTGGCGCCGATCGAGCGGATCTGCTCCTGCAGGCGAAGCTGCGCGCCGGACCCGATCGCAAACACGGTCACGATGGAGGCAACGCCGATCACGATGCCGAGCATGGTGAGGATGCTGCGCAACGGATTGAGGCGCAAGGCGTGCAACGCGATCTGAAAGCCCTGGAGCATCGTCATGGCGCAGAACTCCGTTTCGGCAGGATCGGAGCCAGCGTTTCGTCAGCAACGAGCGCTCCGTCATGCAGGCGGATCGTGCGCCGGCACTGGGTCGCGATCCCAGGATCATGCGTGATCATCACGATGGTCTGGCCGGTCCGGTTGAGCGCGGCGAACAGGGCCAGTATCTCGGCGCCGGTACGGCTGTCGAGCGCGCCGGTCGGTTCGTCGGCGAGCACGATCAGCGGTGAGGCGATCAGTGCGCGCGCGATCGCGACGCGCTGCTGCTCACCGCCCGAGAGCTGTCGCGGGAAGTGGTGGGCCCGGTGCACCATGCCGACAGCCTCCAGGCTCTGCTCGGCGCGGGCCAGACGCTCCTTGCGGCTGATGCCGCAATAGACCAGCGGCAGCGCGACGTTCTCAATCGCATTGTGGCGCGCGAGCAGATTGTAGGACTGGAATACGAAGCCGATGCTGCGGGCGCGCAGGGACGACCGGTGGTCTTCCGAGAGATCGGCGACGTCGGCTCCCTCGAGATAGAGCGCACCCTCGCTCGGCAGGTCGAGCAGCCCGATCATGTTCATCAGCGTCGATTTTCCCGAGCCGGACGGTCCCATCACCGCGACGATCTCGCCTCGTTCGATGTCGAAGCTGACATTGCGCACCGCAGCCACCGCTACTCCGTCAGCGCGATAGGTCCTGGAAACCGACTGCAGGCTGATGAGGGGCTGGGGGGCCGTCATGATCCGAACCTGATGCCGAGAAACTCCATGCCGGCCGGCCGGATGGCCTGACCCACGGCGACCTGGCTGCCCTCGACGAGGTCTCCGCTCCTGAGCGCGACCTGTTCGGTGCCGGCCGCGCCGACGGTCACGGGAATACGCCGGAGCGAGCCGCTTGCGGTGCGCGCCCACACGCCGCTGCGCGCCGCGGCATCCGGCTGCGTGCCGGAGGGCTGGAAGCGCAACGCGGCAAGCGGCACTTTCAGCACGTCATCCTGCCGCTCGATCACGATCTTCACCAGGGCCGTCATGCCGGGCAGCAACGCGCCGTCGAGATTGGAGGTCGCCAGGACGACGGTGTAGGTCACGACGTGCTGCTGGTTCTGCGGTGCCTTGCGCACCTGCCGCACCACCGCCTCGAAGCGGCGGTCCGGGTAGGCATCCACCGTGAAATGGGCGCGCTGGTCGGGGGCGATGCGCCCGATATCGGCTTCGTCGACCTGGGCGTGAATTTCCATGTCCTCCAGTCGGTGCGCGACCACGAACGTGGTGCGCGATTCCAATCCGACCGCGAGCGTCTGGCCCTCGTTGACGAACCTGCCAACGACGACGCCATCGATCGGCGAGCGGATCACGGTGCGGTCGAGATCGGCCTGGGCGGCAGCGAGAACGGCCGCCTTCTCCGGCACGGCCATGCGTGCCTGCTGCAATTCCGCCTCGATCCGGCGGATATCCGCCTGCGCGCCGTCGACTGAGTAGGCGTTCAGGGACATGAGGACTTCGGCTTCGCGCTCTTGGGCAAGCCTCGCGGTGAACTCCGTCTGGGCGTCATCCACCGCCGTTACCGCCACGACGTTTTGTGACTGTAGAGCCAGCTTGCGCTGCAAGGTCTTCTGCGCCGACGCCTTGACCGCCTGCGCGCTGTCGAGCTTGGCCACGAGGACGTCTCTGCTGCCCCTGGCGTTTTGCAGATCGATCCTGGCGCGGTCGAGCTTGGCCCGCTCGATGTCGACAAAGGAGTTCGCCACCGCCACCGCCGCCCTGGCTTCGTCGACCTTGGCCGCAAAGCTGCGCGGATCGATCAGGGCGAGCGGTTGATCCTTGGTGACGGTGTCGTTGAAATCGACATAGACCCGGGCGAGCTGCCCGGACAACTGGGAACCCACCTCGATCGTCTTGACCGGCTGCAGGGCGCCGGTGACGGTGATGGTCTGCTCGATGCTGCCGCGCTGGATCGAGGCATAGCGGAATACGGGGGCGTCCGATCCGAAGCTCCGTGCGTCCCGCCCGACGGGTTTGAGCAGCCGCTGGGTCGATTCATAGGCGCGGGCCGCCTTCTCCGCGGCGCTCCCGGCCGCGTCGCTGATCACGGCTGGCCGGGCGGCGTAGACCGCGGCGAGGCCACATGCAGTTCCGAGCAAGGCAATAACTGGCACAAATCGCATATCAAAAACCCGCCTCTTGAAATGGCATCGTTGGCGGCAAGGACAAATATCGCGCTATGGTTGTAAACGCGCTATGGTTGTAAATCTCAGAAAAACGCAGTCGATCGTCAGTGTGTCGCCGCTGTAGGGGCGACGGTCGGGCGCGCTTGATGATCCAGAAGTAAAGTCCGCGGGGTGCTGTCTTTCGTGACTTGCCGGAAATGCATACGGAGCGTATCGATATGACGCGCGCGGTATCGAACTCGACAAGCTGACTGAACGTCCCGTCTGTTCTGGCCGAAGCGGCCAGCGCTGGGCGTTCAAGTCGGCACGTGGGTGGCGACGCCATGACGCAGTCGGCGATACCGAAGTTCCGACGCCAGATCGTCGCATTCCCGGTCGTTGCGCTCCCGATTGTCGCATTGTCGATATTGCGCCTCGCCATGATGCCGCAGGTCGCGAGGGCGAATCCCCCCAATCACGAAACCCGATATGTGAACGCCTTCACTCGTCTTGAACGGGTGTTGGCCCTAAGACGTCGAAGCGGCGGATCGGAGCGACTCGCTCGATCCCCGCGAATTCATCCAAGCACCTTGATCTCGCTTGCAAGAAGAATGGATGGCTCGTTGCTTGTTCATCGAGCCCCAAGCCGGGGAGCCCGTTGCCATGAGTTCAGGTCAAGCTACAGTTTATATTATTGACGACGAAATTCAGATTCGAACTGCGATTGGAAATCTCTGCGAGGAGACCGGGCACCAGGTGAAATTGTTTGCGTCGACCGACGAGTTTCTCGGGGAGAGTATTTCCGGCGGACCTTCATGCCTCGTGCTCGACGTCCGCTTTCCCGGCACGGCGCCGACCGGCCTCGAGCTTCAGCGCCGGCTCGCCGAGACCGGCGTGCTCATCCCGATCGTCTTCATCAGCGGCCATTCCGACGTCCGCGTCTCGGTTGAGGCCATGAAGCGCGGCGCAGTCGAGTTTCTTCCAAAACCCTTTCGCGAGCAGGAGATCCTCGACGCGATCAGGCATGGCATCGAGCGCGACCGCAGGCGGCTCGAACGCGAAGATAGCGTGCGCGAAGCTCGCCAGCGCGTCGAGACGCTGACGGCGAGGGAGCGCGAGATCATGCTGTTGATGGCGGAAGGTCTCGTCGCCAAGCAGATCGCAGCGAGACTCGGGGTGAGCGAAGTGACGGCCAAGGTCCATCGCACCAGGATGATGCGAAAGCTGGAGCTTCGTTCGCCGATCGAGGTGGTGCGGTTGGTCGACAGCATGGGACGCGAAGAAGAGACGTCACGAACCGGCACGGGACAACCGTACAGCTAGTGCCGCGGGCACCAAGGCGCCGCGCAACGTCTAGTCCGTACCGATTAGCATGAACTGCAGTCTGTCGCACGCAGCACGATCGGTTCAAAGTCTGTCCTGCGATGTCGGCCTCCTCCAAGACGGCATCCGAACCCAGTCAGAGATCTTAGCCAGAAAGGATATTCCATGCGCAAATTGTTTTTTGCTTCCGTTGCCGTGCTCGCCCTGTCCTCCGCCGCGCAGGCCGCCAACACTTCGACCACCGTGCAAGTGGGCGCCGTGAACGGTTCCAGCGTCTCGCAGCAGGGCCTCACCAACGACACCTCGTCGACCAGCCAGCTCGGCATCATCAACAGTGCGACCACGATGCAGGGCACCAGCGCGGTCTCGCTCAACAACGGCAGCACGGTGAACCAGATCGGCGTGCAGAACTCGGCGACGACCGGCCAGGTGGCGTTGGGCAACAACGGCAGCGCGATCACCCAGAACTCGTTCGGGCCTGCCGCGCTCCAGAACAACGCCGCCGCCGTCGGACAGCTCAGCGTGTTCGGCATCAACGGCAGCACCGTCTCGCAGACGGCGCACTAAGCCAGCCCCGTTTGGCCGGACGCGTCAACTGCGGCGCGTCCGTGCCATCCTTGAAAGCACCGCCTCGGGCGGGACGACTCGGTAAGAGCTTGTCCGCCGACTTTCGCGGAGGAAATGTCATGCATCAAAAATATCTCGTTGCCACGATCGTCGCGTTCAGCCTGCTGACCGCCGTCGATGCCCAGGCCGGCAACTCGGCCAGCGTGCTGCAATTCGGCACCACCAACAACTCCTTCATCTCGCAGAGTGGCGGCACCAACAACAGCGCCACCACGATGCAATTCGGCGCCACCAATACTGCGACCACGTTGCAGATGGGTTCGCTCCTGACCGTCAACACCTCGGTAATCGGGCAGGGCGGCACCACCGCGACGGCGTCCAACACCGCGTTACTCGGCCAGGCCGGTGGCTCCAATTCGAGCCTGATCGGCCAGATCGGCGCGAACAACGCGGCGGCGGTCGGACAGCTCGGAATTCTGAACGGCTCGACCATTTTGCAGCAGACTCCTTGATCGCAAATCTTTTTCGATAGCGAGGCATGTCATGAGGCATTTTTCAGGCGCCGCCTGTGGCGCATTTCTCACCTTGTGTTGCGTGGGCGCCGGCTCGGCCGGTGCCCAGACCGCCGACATCAAGACCATCGTGTCGCTCGGCGGCCCGCCGGTCGTGCTGAACCAGAACAGCCAGCTCAACATGGCCGGCGTGTTCATGATCGGCGGCAGCACCAGCGCGACCGTCACTCAGAACGGGACGAACAACGCGACCGGAATCCTGCAATTCGGCGGGACGACGTCGGCATCGGTCGGGCAGGCGGGCGTGAATAACATCGCGTTCGTCGGCCAGGCCGGCCAGTCCACCAGCAGTTTCCTGTCCCAGTTCGGTGCGTTCAACTCGGCGACTGTTGTCCAGAATAGCCATTGAGCCGGCGCGGCCTCGTCGTCAGAAATGGAATGGGGGCAAGCGATGAAATGCGCTAGGCTACTCCTGGCATTGGCGGCATTGTTCGCCGTCAGCGTCGCGTCCGAGGCATCCGCCGGATCCGTCCAGCGCGGCGTGACAAACCGGAACGTAAGCATCGAAACGATCGTGCAATTCGGCAACGATGTCCAGCCGGTCACGATCGAAGAGAACAGCCGCATCAATATTGCGCGTGTCATCCAGATCGGTGGTACGGGAACAGTCGATGCGACGATCATCCAGAACGGCACGCGCAATTATGTCGATGTGATCCAGGTGGGTGGCACCACCAATGTGGCGATCGGCCAGTCGGGCGTGAGCAATATTGCCGACATCACTCAGGTCGGCAATTCCACCAACGCCCTCCTGCTCCAGATCGGAGATATGAACACGGGAACGGTGCGACAATTCGGGCGCTTCAACTGGCTGTCGATATTTCAGTTCAGCCGGTGATCGCGAAGGTGAGGTGCAACATGAGGTTCATCGTACTTGCAGCAGGAATGAGCATCATGACGGCGATGACAGCCGGGCCGGCCGGAGCTGGCGAGTCGGGTGACGGCCATACCACAATTGTTCAGGACGAGAATGGCACGTCCGTCATCACCCAGAGCGGCGATCCGGCGCAGGCCGAGGTCAAGATCGAGAAGGAGCCTGGGCGCACGACGGTCTATCGCCGCAGCGGCGGCAACACCGCCATCGTGTCGCAGGGCACCGGAAATCCGCAGGATATGCTGGACTGGCTGCGCAAGCAGCAGGGCCGCTGACGCACGAAGGCCCATCGTCCGTGATGGACGATGGGCCACGTCGTGAGCGAGCGCTACCAGCTGCGATAGACGCCGGTCACGGTGCCGTTGTTGTTGCCCTCCGGGCCGACATCGCCCTGCGTCGAGCTCGGCGCCGGGTGGTTGGTGCCGTTGAGCGCACCGTAAGGTCCGGCGACATCCGGATAGTACGCGCGTGGCTGAACCGGTTGGTAAGCGGGAGCGGTGCGGTCCCATCCCGCGCGCGGTCCGTTCCAATCATAGCCCTGGGCCGAGGCGGCCGCCGTGCCCGCGACGAGCGAAGCCGTGATCAGGCAGAGGAGTTTCGATTTGTTCTGCATTGGAGATGCTCCTTGCTGGTGTCGGGAGCCAACGACCGCAGTGCGGGAGCGTTCCGGGTGTCTTCGGCCGAAGCGATCAACTCCGATCAACTGGTTATGAAGTCCGCTTTTCCCGGAACACCTGCCACATCAGTCGGAATTCCCGGGCGTCTTGCCGCAGTCTGTTCCCTGTTAATCCCGTGCCTTAACCAATAATTAATTATACGTTTGCGGGTGGGCGACAGCCCGGCCTAGCGTGTCGCGGGGAGCCGCTATCCGCGAAGCCAAACGAGTTGGTGCGTATCATGATGTCCAGATCATTTGGGGCGTTGCTCGCCTCGCTCAGCGCAGCCGCGCTGCTCCTTGCCCCCAGCGACAGTTTTGCCAGGCCCGGTGGCGCCGTCGCACATGCCGCCACGCCTTCCGGTCCGGCGGTGCGTCCGCCGATTGCGCCGGGCGCCAGGTTCCGTGGCCGCAACACGCCCTGGGTCTACTGGCCGGGCGGCGGCGGGTTCTACTATGACAATGCAGGCTACGGTCAGCCTTTCGCCGAGACCGCCCAGCCCGTCTCCAGCGACGTGCGCTACACCTATACGTACGACGTTCCCTGGGATTGGACGCATCGCTTCCCGCCAAACGTGGTGCCGTCCGACCGGCCCTACGTGCCGAGCTGTCCGACGGAGCAGGTGACTGTGCCCGGCCGCGGCGGCGGCGAGCACACCGTCAACATCATGCGTTGCTACTGAGCAGCGCGTTCGGCTCAGCTAGCCCAGCTCAAAACTGGTCACGCCGAAGACGCGGTCGATCCGCAGCGGCGCGATTGGCCCTGTGTACATCCGCGCCGTCTCGAACACCGGCTTCAGCCCGAGCTGTTCCGCGAGCGCAATCGCCTCGCGATTGACGGCGGGGACGTCGAGGAAGATTTCGCCGCCGTTTGCGCTCGCCAGCAGGGCCTGCACGATCGCGTCCGCCGCCGCGCGGTCGTCGGCGACGAGCGGGCCGATCTTACGGCCGGCCCGGCACGGCCGGATCACGCCCCATGCGGCGAGCTTGCCGTCGCGCAGCAACGCGCGACCGACATGTCCTGAGGTACCGATCCAGGCACGCAGGAAGGCGCCGCGCCGAGCCGGGAACACCGTGGCATCGTCGGCTTCAACGAACGCAAACGGGATCGTGTCGAGCGCAACGACATCGGCGGGCGGCCTCGGTGGCGCGGCGACGAAGCCGCCATAGCGGACATTGGCGTAGGCAAGCTGGAAGCCGGACTTTCTGTAATTGTCCTGCTGCGCCACCACGCCGTCGAGGCCGATCACGCGAGCGCCCGCATGCGCGATCGCCGCGTTCCAGATGCGCAAGCCGTGGCCTCTGTCGCGAAAACCCGATCGCACGATGTAGAATCCGAGAAATGCAAAGCGATCGTCGTAGTTGACGCAGGAGACGGTCGCGACCGGCTCGCCGTCGATCTCGCCGACAAAGAAGCCCTTCGCGTCCGGGATCGTGAAACAGTTCGCGTCGGAGAGGCCCGGATTCCAGCCCTCCGCCGCGGCCCACTCGACGGCGATGGCGATCTCCTCGGGGCGCAAATTGCGGATCTGCAAATCGCTCATCTTTCAGGTCGCTTTCGACGGTGGACCTTCCGGCTGGTCCGGCGGTAGAAGGCCTCATGATAGGCCGAGCCCGCGGCTCGCCTCCACGATATCATAGAGGATGATCGGTCATGGCAGCAGAGATGGCAGCAGAGAAGGTCGCACTCGTGACCGCCGGCGGCAGCGGCATGGGGGCAGGGGCCGCGCGCCGGCTCGCAGCCGACGGCTTTCGCGTCGCCATCCTGTCTTCTTCCGGCAAGGGCGAGGCGCTGGCAGCCGAGCTCGGCGGGTTAGGGATCACCGGCTCCAACAAATCGAACGACGATCTGAAGCGGCTGGTTGACGGGGCGATGACCAAATGGGGACGCATCGACGTGCTCGTCAACAGCGCGGGCCATGGGCCCCGGGCGGCGATCACGGAGATCACCGACGAGCAGTGGCACACCGGCCTCGACACCTATCTGCTCAACGTGATCCGTCCGATCCGGCTGGTGATGCCGATCATGCAGACGCAGAAGGCCGGCGCCATCATCAACATCTCGACCGCCTGGGCATTCGAGCCGAGTGCGATGTTTCCGACCTCGGCGGTGTTCCGCGCCGGCCTCGCCGCCTTCACGAAGATCTTCACCGACACCCATGCCGCCGACAACATTCGCATGAACAACGTGCTGCCGGGCTGGATCGACAGCCTGCCGCAGTTAGATGCGCGCCGCGACAGCGTGCCGATGCGGCGCTACGGCAAGGTCGAGGAGATCGCCGCGACGATCTCGTTCCTGGCGTCCGACGGCGCGGCCTACATCACCGGCCAGAACATCCGCGTCGACGGCGGACTGACGCGTTCGGTCTGAGACGCGGGGATTCGAATCGCGTTTCGCGCCCTTGTCGCGATGCGACGCGGACGTGCGTCGTGCGCCGCGGATGAGTGGCTCCTCGGTCACACCTGTCCCGCGTTCGCGTGCCGCACGGCTCACACTACGTCACAGTCCCTATGAACTTCGCCGCAGCCCAAGACGGCGAGGAACCGGCAGCCTATGCCCGATCTGCGCCGGACAACTTCCGCCCGCGCGCATTCGAAACGCGAGATCAATCGCGTGAGGCAAGGAGACTGGAATGAAGAAGTTTTTGCTGGCGGCTGCCGCGGTTGTCTTGGGCTCCGCATCCTTGCAGGCTGCCGACCTCGCGGCGCACTACACCAAGGCGCCGATGATGGCGACGGCCTATAACTGGACCGGCTTTTACGTCGGCGGCAATGTCGGCGGACAATGGGGCAGCGCCGATCCGGCCACCTCGACTGCGTTCGATCCCGCCGCCTATTTCGCGAGCTCCAGTGTTTCCGCGATTGCGGCAGTCGGCGCCCAGCGCGTCAACAGCTCCAGCGTCACGGGCGGTTTTACCGCCGGCTACAACTGGCAACTCAATAACGCCGTGCTCGGCCTCGAAGGCGACATCAACTATTTCGGCTTCAAGGGCAGCGCGACGGGTTCGGCGCTCTATCCCTGCTGCGCCCCGACCGGCTTCACCGTGTCCTCGCAGGTCTCGGCCGACTGGCTCGCCACGATCCGCGGCCGCATCGGCTTCCTCGCGGCTCCGACCTGGCTGCTTTATGCCACCGGCGGCGCGGCCATCGCCGAGGTGAAGGGCAATTTCAACTTCACCGACACGTTCGCCGCGGCAACGGAGTCGGCTGCTATCCGCGACACACGCCTCGGCTGGACCGCGGGCGTCGGCACCGAATACGCCGTCGGCGGCGGTTGGTCGCTTAAGGCCGAATATCTCTACGTCGATCTTGGACGCAGCACCGTGACCAGCACCAATCTGCTTGGCGGCGCATTTCCGACCAACGTCTTCACCCACTCGGTCGATCTCAAGTCGAACATCGTGCGCGTCGGCGTGAACTACAAATTCGGCGGACCGGTCGTCGCCAGATACTGAGCATCCCGTTCCGTCCCTGGCGTGGAAAGCCCCGGCTCAGTCGGGGCTTTCTGTTTCCTAGGCGGGTTTAGTGCGATGCTACCAGATGCGCCAACGCCGGCAGGATCCTGTAGCGCGCGATCTCGTGGGGATATTCGCCCCGATTGGCGAGCAGCACGATCCCGATCCGCTGTGCCGGCACGAGGCCGATATAGCCGGAAGCGTTGTTGAGCCCACCCGGTTTGTCGACGACGGCGACCCCTGGAAGGCGCACCGTCTCCCAGGCCATTCCCTGTCCGAACGTCTCGTCGACCCGGAAGATCTCGTGCTGCGTCATCCGCAATGCCTCGCGCAACTGCGGATCGATCGACCGCCCGTCGACGCAGGCAGCAACGAATGTCGCGAGGTCCCGCGGCGAGGAAAACATCTGGCCCGTGCCGGGAAAATCAAAATAACTCTGCTGGTTGCCGATGGGGCCGATCGCCATGCCCTGATCCGAGTAGCCCTGGACCGCGCGCTGCATCCAGGCCGCGTCCATGACGGCACGGCTGTCTTCGCCGCGTTCGGGCACGGAGGTCGCATTCATGCCGATCGGCTTGAGGATACGTTGTTCGAGCAGGGTCGCGATCGGAGCGCCGTAACAGCGCTCGAGCACGAGCTGAAGCAGTACATAGCCGGCGTGGCTGTAGACGCGCTGCTTGCCCGGCACCTCGCTGGCTTGCGGTCGCCAGCTGTTGAACATGTCGATGAGCTGCGCGCGGGAAAACGTGTCGCTCGGCCAGGGCGGATGGTCGGTCGGCAGCAGCATGCCTGAGGTGTGCGTCACGAGCTCGCCAACGGTGACGCGGCGGACATAGTCGCCGGTGAGCTCCGGGAGATATTTCGCCAGACGATCGTCGAGCCGCAGCTCGCCGCGGAGGGTGCCGAGCGCGACCAGCGTCGCCTCGAACGGCTTACGCAGGGAACCGAGGTTGAACAGCGTATCCGGCGTGACCGGCCTTTGCGTGGCGTCGTCGGCAAAGCCGTAGTTGAAGAACTCGACATGGCTGCCGGCATAAAGCGCGGCGGCGAGACCGCCCGGCTGGTCCGGTGTTGCGGTCGGCGCCAGCTCGTTCGCGACGATGTCGCGCATCTGCGCGATCATGTCGGAATCCGCGGCGGCGCCGCGCGGCCAGGCAAGCGCGAGCGGAACGAGCGCAGCCCGGGCCAGGGCCCGTCGGGTGAGATACGATGAGGTGACAACAGACGGCACGGCTCTGGCGCAGGATTCGATGCGCCCCCGGTCTCTTGTAGCGGGAAGGACCGTGCCTCCCTATTCACGATTGCGCGTGGTGGGTTCCGCGCGAATGGTTCGTAGCCTGGATGGAGCGAAGCGCAATCCGGGTTATCGCCTCACGGAGAGATTCCTGGATTACGCTTCGCTCCACCCAGGTTACCCGTCGGCAAAATTTAACTTAGCTAATTGGCTAACAATTATTGACGCCGGATGGCGGCAGCCCTATAGTTAGCTCCATGGCTAACCAATTATCCCGACTCGATCAGGTTTTCGCGGCCCTTGCCGATCCCACCCGGCGGGCGATCGTGATGCGGCTCTGCGCCGGCGAGGCGTCGGTCGGCGAGCTTGCCGATCCCTTCGAGATGGCGCTGCCGAGCTTCATGAAACACATCCACGTGCTGGAGACGAGCGGGCTCGTCCTGTCGGAGAAATCCGGCCGCGTGCGCACCTGCCGCCTCAGTCCTGACGCACTCCTCACTGCGGAAGACTGGTTCCAGCACCAGCGTGCGATCTGGGAGGCGCGGCTCGATCGCTTCGAAGCCTATGTGATGAAGCTGAAGAAAGAGCGGACGGCTGCCAAGCGGCCGTCCAAGACAAGTAACAAGACGATCAAACGGAAAGGTTCCTGATGATGACGAATTCTGCGAATCCCGCTTTGTCGCAATGGTCGCTCGACCGCGAGATCGTGATGTCGCGCGTGATCGACGCGCCGCGCGATCTGGTGTTCGAGGCCTGGTCTGACCCCAAGCATTTGCCGCAATGGTTCGGGCCGAAGGATTTCAAGCTCGAGACCTTCGAGATCGACGTGCGGGTTGGCGGCGTCTGGCGCTTCAACATGATCGGCCCGGACGGTACGGTCTACCCGAACCGCATGCGCTTCCGCCGCATC
The DNA here is from genome assembly GCF_055811695.1 of Bradyrhizobium sp. MI1.3. Lineage (NCBI taxonomy): Bacteria > Pseudomonadati > Pseudomonadota > Alphaproteobacteria > Hyphomicrobiales > Nitrobacteraceae > Bradyrhizobium > Bradyrhizobium sp. MI1.3. The sequence goes on from NZ_JBVVPQ010000113.1 coordinate 13,511, forward strand.
GAACGGCCGTCGCTGATGGAGATGGACCATGGCGCCGACCAGGACGACGATCCCGGCCTGTTCCGTTTCACCATCACTTTCGCCGAACAGAGCAATGGCAAGACGGTTCTGATGATGCGGCAGCTGGCGTCGAGCACGGTGCAGCGCGACGGTATGATCAGCTTCGGTGCCGTCGAATACGGCTACCAGACGCTCGACAAGCTCGCGGCCTATGTGGGCGGAATGAAGAGGTAGCGCCAACGCTCGTCCGGAGGCTCGACGAGGGCCTCCGGAATATCGCCGCAACGACGAATATGACAGCGCGCAGGTCAATTATGACAGCGCGATAACGAAGTTTTTGTCGCTTGGAACGACGGATTTATGACAGAATTGCTACCTTGGATGTCAAATTTGACTACAGCGGAGCGATTCATGTTGCAGTGGCAGGCGCGGACAAATCCCCTCGCATGGTGGTGGGGGTCCCTGACGCTGGTCAGTGCTGCCAACATTCTCGTCTGGTTCATGCTGTACCGCGAGTTCTACCCGACGCCCGCCGGCAGCCTCAGTGGCGGCTCCGACATCGGGCTGATGTTCCTGCTCTGCGCCGGCTATGTCTTCGGCTGTGCGTTCCGCTCGTTCCTCCCGCGCGCCGACGTGCAGCGGATCTGTCTGTTCGACACCTGGCTCTCCAGCGTCTTCGTCGGCCGCACGGTCGCGACCGTGGCCGAACTGTGCTTCGCCGCGCAATGGGCGGTCATCCTGCATCAACTCGGGACCATGACGGGCGCGGAGACGGTCGTGAACATCGCGTGGGTGATTGTGCCCATCATCATCATCGCGGAGTGCTTCTCCTGGTATGCGGTGGTGACGACCAACTTCCTCTTCAACGCGATCGAGAACTCGCTGTGGGCGGTGACATTCTTCCTCGCGGGCATCGCGCTGTGCCGACTGATGCCGGAATTCCAGGGACCGGTGCGGTGGGCGCTGATTGCCGGCATCATCGGCATCGCCTGCTTCCTGGTCTTCCTCGTCACCGTCGACGTGCCGATGTATCTCAGCCGCTGGCGGGCAGGGCACGAAGAGGGCAACAGGTTGCTCGGCTTCCTCGAAGGCCTGCATGACGTCTCGACGCGCTGGGTCGTGACCCACGACATCGCGCACTGGAAGGGCGAGCTGACCTGGATGTTCCTGTATTTCACCGCCGCCGTGTGGTCGAGCCTCGCGCTCTGTGCGCTCTACGCGATGGAAGGCTATCTCACGCGCTATCTGGCCTGAGCGATCAGGCCTCGCCGAGATCGACCTCCGTCAAGATGCCCTGGCGCAGCGCCAGCCGGACCAGCTCGATGTCGGAGCCGACGCCGAGCTTGTCCTTGATCAGGGAATGCAGGTTCGCCACTGTCTTCGGGCTGACATGGAGCGTCTCGGCGATCTCCTCTGTCGTGTTCTCGGCGAGCAGCAGCCGCAGCACCTCGAACTCGCGCGGCGTGAGGACGTCGGCGGCAGAGCTTTCCCCGGCGAGCCGGCTCAGCGCGAGCTCATGATCGATGTCGGGACTAATCGCGATCTTGCCGGCGAGCACGTCCATCACGGCGCGCACCAGCGTCTCCGGCGGACTGGTCTTGGTGACATAGCCCCTGGCACCGGCGCGGATCGCCTGCACGGCAAAGCCGGCATTTTCATGCATGGTGAAGACGAGGATTCTCGCGCTCTTGTCCCACTGCCTGATGCGCCTGACCGCCTCGATGCCGCCGATGCCGGGCATGCTCAGATCCATGATGACGAGGTCGGGCGCCTCCGATTTGTAGAGACGATAGGCCTCCGCGCCGTCGGCGGCTTCGGCGATGACGCGAAGTCCCGGCTGCTTCTGCAGCACGGAGCGATAGCCTTCGCGGACGACGGAATGATCGTCGACCAGCAGAATGGTCGCATCGGCCGCGCTCATGCGGCATGCTCCAGCGGCGGCCGATCGGCGGCTGCGAGCGGAATGACCACGCGCAGTGCGGAGCCGCCGTTCGGCGCGGCCTCGAAGCTCAATTGGCCGCGCAAGGCCGCGACGCGCTCGCGCATGCCGAGCAGGCCCATTCCGGATTTCGCGACGGGATCGCTCGCGCGTCCATCATCGTCGATTGCCAGCGCGATCTCGCTGGCCCCCATCGTCAATTCCAGGCTGACCCGCGTGGCGACGGCATGCTTGGCGGCATTGGTGAGCGCCTCCTGCACGATCCGGTAGAGGCTGGCGCTGATCGTGGCCGGCAGGGTCTCGAATGCGCCGTCGAACCGGATCGAGAAGCGCGTCTCGCCGCGGCTGCGTCCGTTCCAGCCCGCGACGAGGCCTTCGAGGCTGGCGACGAGCCCGAGTTCCTCGACATCGGGCGGCCGCAGCCGGAACAGCGTGCCGCGCAACGTCTCCATCATGCCGGTTGCGGTCCGCGCGATGCCGTCGCATTCGCCAAGCAGGGAAGGGCAGTCCTGCGCGGCGGTCTGCCGGGCGGAGGAGGCGAGCGCGCGGATGGCCGCGAGCGACTGGCCGAACTCGTCATGCAACTCGCGCGCGAGATGGCGGCGCTCTTCGTCCTGGAGCGCGATCAGCTTCCGCGTCAGCTCGCTGCGTTCGGCAAGCGCGGTCTCGAGGCTTTCGGCGAGATGGTTGAAGCCGTCGCGGATCGCGGAGAGTTCGGCAAGGTCGAACGGCGGCAACCGCGTGGTGAGGTCGTTGGCGGCAATCCGCTCGAGGCCGGTGCGGATCATGCGGGTGGGGCGCAGCGCGCGTGCCAATGCGGCGTAGACCAGCGCGCAGAGCAGCGGCAGCGCGATTGCCAGCGCCAGCATCAGGCGGCCGGCCTCGTGCCAGGCCTCCGCGGTCTGCACGGCCGGCTCGACCGAGACGACGGCGTCGCCGAGCTTCGCTCCGCGCACGATCACAGGCCGTGCGGCTTCGCGGCCAGGGTCGAACAAGCTGCGATAGAAGGCCGTGAAAGCTTGCGG
>NZ_JBVVPQ010000114.1:0-16318 GCF_055811695.1 Bradyrhizobium sp. MI1.3
GTTGTTTGGCCGTGGTCTGGGGGTTTTTTCAAACCGCGAAATTCCGTTTTTTGATTTCTTCAAATTGGCTCCTCCCTTAATCCTGGTTGTCATTCCCCGCGAAGGCGGGCGATCCAGTATTCCAGAGACATCACTGATTCTGCGATAGGCCGCGGGGTACTGGATTCCCCGCCCCAGGGCGCAATTGTGCACAAGGCGGGGAATGCCAGCGAGGGGTGTCGCCCTACTCCGCCGGATTAGCCGGCGTCGATACGTCAGTGCCGGTGGTGGCCTTTGAAGCTGCCGCCTTCTTCTCCACAATTCCCACCGCGATGATCGAGCCCTCGTAGAGCGCGAGCAAGGGGATCGCGAGCGAGCACTGGCTAAGCACGTCGGGCGGGGTCAGAACGGCCGCGATGACGAAGGCGACGACGATGAAATAGCGGCGCTTCTCGCGCAGCATTTTTGACGTGACGATGCCGATGCGCCCGAGCAGCGTCAGGATCACCGGAAGCTGGAAGGCGATGCCGAAGGCGAAGATCAGCGACATCATCAGCGACAGGTATTCACCGACCTTGGGCAGCAGCTGGATCTGCGCGGTCTCGTCGCTGCCAGCCTGCTGCATGCCGAGCGAGAAGCGGACCAGCATCGGCAGCACGACGAAATAGACCAGTGCTGCGCCCAGCACGAAGAAGAACGGGGTCGCGACCAGATAAGGCAGAAAGGCCTGCTTCTCGTGCTTGTAGAGGCCCGGAGCGACGAACTTGTAGATCTGCGTCGCAACGATCGGGAACGAGATGAAGCCGGCGCCGAACAGCGCGAGCTTGAGCTGAGTAATGAAATATTCCAGCAGCGCAGTGTAGATGAATTTCGAGTTCTCGGGACCCGCGACCCACACGAACGGCCAGACCAGCACGTTGTAGATCTGCTTGGCGAAGAAGAAGCAGAAGATGAAGGCAACGCCGAAGCCAAGGAGCGCCTTGATCAGCCGCGAACGCAGCTCGATCAAATGGTCCATCAGGGGAGCTTTGCTGGCCTCGATATCGGCGGCGCTCATGACGCTTTGGCGTCCTTGATCGCCTCGGCCGGCGCAGTGTCCTGGATGACCGAATCTTGCGTGACCGAACCTTGAGCGACCTGCGCCTGCTCGACCTCACGGGTGATGGCGAGCGGCTCGTTCACCGGCGCATGTGCCTCGGCCTCTACGAAGGTCTCGGGCGTCGGCGCTTCCGGCGTGGTGGGCGTCGCCGGCAATTCGCTTGAAGTCGCCAGCGCTTCGCTTGAAGTCGCCGGCGGCTCAACAGCGGCGGTGGTCGAGGTCTCGGCCGGCTTGTCCAGCGCATCGACGCGGAGCGCGTCGCTGACGTCTTTCTGAAGCGAGGTCATCAGATTGTTGCCGGCGAACCCGGAAGCCGCTTCCTTGACCTCGTCGAAGCTCTTCTTGAGGTCGGCCATTTCGGCCTCGCGCATCGCCTCCTGGAATTGGCCCTGGAATTCGGCGGCCATCTTGCGCGCCTTGCCCATCCACTGCCCGACCATACGCAGTACGCCCGGCAGCTCTTTCGGGCCGATGGCGATCAGGGCCACGACCCCGATCAGGACCAGTTCACTCCACCCGATATCGAACATGAGGTCTTCCGTTCACGCCAGCCGCAGCCAGCCCAATCCCTCGCGCGCAGGATCGGGTCCGCTACCCGCGTCTCGCGTGCTCTCTGGCTCAGACGGCCTTGCTGCCGACGTCGGACCGTGCCGCGGTCGGCGCGGCATTGTTGTGCTCGATGGACTTGGCCGGCTCGGGCTTGTCGGCGACCTTGTCGTCGTCCTGCATGCCCTTCTTGAACGCCTTGATGCCCTGCGCCACGTCGCCCATCAGATCCGAAATCTTGCCGCGACCGAACAGCAGCAGGACCACTGCGATCACCAGGACCCAGTGCCAAATGCTGAGTGAACCCATCCTGCAACCCTCCAAACGCGCATGGCCGGGGACCCGGCCGATCTTCACCGAAACCTAGGCTTGGCAGGTGTCAAAAACAAGGACCAAGGCAGCGCCAATTCGCTGTTGGCGCTACGTAATTTTGCTAGTGTTAACTGGTCGCAGGTGGCCGGTAGAAGGCCGGGACGTCAGTCCTCGCTACCGCCCTCGCCGCCCTCATTGCCGCCTTCCGGCGGCGTCTCGGGCTCGACCGCAGGCGCCAGCGCGAGATCAAGGTCCTCGCCTGGTTCCAGCGGATCCTCGTCCTCACGCAAAGTCGGGTCATCCGACGGCGTCGGCACGCTGAATCCGGTCGGCAGACGCGAATCCAGAAGGCCCGTGCCCTTCAGCTCCTCCAAACCCGGCAGATCGCCGAGCTGTTCCAGAGTGAACTGCGACAGGAAGTCCTCGGTGGTTCCGAAGGTCAAGGGACGGCCCGGCGTCTTGCGACGGCCGCGCGGCTTGATCCAGCCGGTTTCCAGCAGCACGTCCAGCGTGCCTTTCGAAGTGACGACGCCGCGGATCTCCTCGATCTCGGCGCGCGTCACCGGCTGGTGATAGGCGATGATTGCGAGCACCTCGATCGCGGCGCGCGACAGGCGGCGGGTTTCGGTGCTCTCGCGGGTCATCAGCCAGGCGAGATCGCCCGCCGTGCGGAAGGTCCATTTGTTGGCAACCCGGACGAGATTCACGCCGCGCAGGGAATAGTCGGCCTGCAACTGCTCAAGCGCGGCCTTCACGTCCACGCCCTCGGGCATGCGCTTGGCCAGCGTCGCGGTGTCCAGCGGTTCATTCGAAGCGAACAGCAGCGCTTCCAGCAGCCGCAATTCTTCGGGACGTGCCTGGGACTCGTTCTCCATCGGCTCGGCCTCTTCTACCCGCACTTCAGCCAGGCTTGCCATGGCAGATTCTCCTTGTTGCACTTAAGCGACCGGCGCATCGGGCGCAGGAGCTGCGTCCATGACCGGCTTGGGGCGCCCCTTCCGGAAATAGATGGGCGCAAACGCCTCTTTCTGATTCAGCTCGAGCTGACCTTCGCGCACCAGTTCGAGCGCAGCCGCGAAACTCGAGGCGAGCACCGTCGCGCGCTGCGTCGGATCGGCGACGTGCTGCAGCAGAAAATCGTCGAGAACGCCCCAATCGTCTTGCTCGCTGATGCTGCCGACCAGCCGCTCCAGCGTGGCGCGCGCCTCCGCAAGCGACCACACCGTGCGCTTGGCGAGATGCACGCTCGCCAGCACGCGCGACTGGCGCTGCGCGGCATAGGCGGTGAGCAGGTCATAGAGCGTTGCGGTGTATTTCGGATGCTTGATCTCGGCGATCTGCTCGGGCTCGCCGCGCGGGAAGATGTCGCGCAGCAATTGCTGCCGGTTCATCAGCCGGTTGGCGGCTTCACGAATGGCCTCAAGCCGGCGCAGGCGGTTGGCTAGCGCCGTCGCCATCTGCTCGGCGCTCGGGCCTTCCGCACTCGGCGGCTCCGGCAGCAGCAGGCGCGATTTCAGAAAGGCGAGCCAGGCCGCCATCACGAGGTAGTCGGCGGCAAGCTCGAGGCGGATCTTTCGCGCGGCTTCGATGAAGTGGAGATACTGGTCGGCGAGCGCCAGGATCGAGATCTTGGCGAGATCGACCTTCTGCTGCCGCGCCAGTGCGAGCAACAGGTCGAGCGGACCCTCATAGCCCTCGACGTCCACCACCAACGCCGGCTCACCCTCGGCGAGCTCTGCGGGCCGCCCGGTTTCAAACGATAGGATTTCTGCGGTCATGCCGATGCCGTGTTTGCCCGTGCGATCAATGCGTCCAGTTCGGCGCGTGCGGCCGCGCGATCGAACGGTTGCGGTCCTCGACGCGCGGCGAGCGCGGCGTTCGCCCGCTCCAGCGCCCTGCCCGCCAGTTCGGGTGTCTGGCCGGCGACCTCACGCATCTCCTCGATCTTGCCGTTGCAATGCAGGGCCATGTCGCAACCGGCCGCAAAAATCGCGCGGGTCCGCTCGGCGATATTGCCCGACAGCGCGTTCATCGACACGTCATCACTCATTAACAAACCCTGGAACCCGATTGTGCCGCGAATCACCTCAGCGATCATTGTCGCAGATGTCGTCGCCGGATGGGCGGGGTCGACCGCGCTAAACACAACATGTGCAGTCATGGCCATCGGCAAATCCGCTAAAGGCTTGAATGCCGCGAAGTCGGTGCGCTCCAGTTCGTCTCGCGACGTGTCGACGGTCGGCAGATTGAAATGGGTATCGGCCGTAGCTCGGCCATGGCCGGGGATGTGCTTGAGCACCGGCAACACGCCCCCCTCTTCCAGGCCCTCGGTGACCGCGCGGGCGATCGCGGCGACTTTTCCCGGTTCGGTGCCGTAGGCCCTGTTCCCGATGACGGCGTTGGCGCCAGCCACCGGCACGTCGGCCAGCGGCAAGCAATCCACGGTAATGCCGAGATCCGCGAGATCGGCCGCGATCAGCCGGGCACTGAGGCGCGCCGCGGTCAGCCCGAGCGCCGAATCAGTATCGTAGAGACCCGCGAAAATAGCGCCCGGTGGATAGACCGGCCAAAGCGGCGGCCCCAGGCGCTGCACCCGTCCACCCTCCTGGTCGATCAGGACAGGGGCATCAGCGAAACCCGCGACCGCCCGCAATTCCGCAACGAGTGCAGCAACTTGAGCTGGCGTCTCGACGTTGCGCTTGAAGAGGATGAAGCCCCATGGGCGTTCGCTGCGGATAAACTCCCGCTCGGCGGCAGTTAGTTCCGTTCCGGAAACGCCGGTAATGAAGGCCCGCGTGCTCATACGGCCGATTAACCCTGACCCGCGAGACGGTCAAGGAAACGGCCGTTAATTCCTCTGGACGAAGCAGGCAGACAGGCCCGCGGATTTCAAACTGTTGCAGGCCTGGTTCGCCTCTTCGAGCGATCCGTAGGGTCCAGCGAAGGCGCGGTAGACGATTCCCTTGCCCTTGTCGGTCAGGTCGACCCGCTTGACCACCGGAGCGCGGGAGCCCAGCACGCTGCCGTACTTGCTCTGAAGCACCCGGTAGGAGGCGTGGGCGCTATCCTCGGTCTGCTGCGAGGAGACCTGCACGACGTAGCCACCGCCACCGCTGCTCGCGGGCGCAATTTGCGTCGGATTGGTCGCAGCCATCCGCTGCGGCGGCTCCGCAGCCGGCGTCGATTGCGGCGCCAGCGAGAGCGGCTGATTGGCACTGGCATTGGCCGAGGTCGGCGGCGTGCGTGGTGCAGCGGGTGCCGCAACGGGCTTCAGTGGAGCTGCCGGCTTCGCGACGGCGGCGGCTTGCGACGCGGTGGCGTCGGTCTGATCGCCCTTCACGGCCACGGTCCTGATCGCGCGCGGCGAATTGTTCGGCAGCGTGCCGTTACTCGGATTCGGGCCCGCACTCGATAGCGGAATGCTGGACGGCGACACGCTCGCCACCGGCGGCGGGTTCGCGTTCTGGTTCAGCGGCGGGAACACCACGCGGGGACCTCCCGCCTTGGCGTTGACGTCGACAGGCGCCTCCTCGCGCGGCACGATCTTCTCAGCGCCATCACCGGTGACCATGCGGTCCGGCACCTTGGCCGAGGAGTCCGACGGCGCCGGCACGATTTTGGTCGGCGTGTTGTCGGCCTTGATGATGGGCGGCTCGCCGCTGCGGGGCGAGCCCACATAGGTCTTGTAGGCGAACGCAGCGCCGGTCCCGACCACGGCAAGCGCCAGGATCGCCGCGACCGTCATCATGCCGCCGCGCTGCTTCTTGGGCTCGTCGAGATCGGCCTCGGGATAGTCGCTCTGGAATGCGTAAGGATCGTCGGGATAGGCGGCATCGCGCTGGTAGTCTTGTTCGCCCGCCTCCAGCCGTCCGTAGAGCGCATCGTCGTAGCGCGCCGGATCGGGCTGCTGCTGATAGGCTTGTTCCTGATAAGCCTGATCGTGCTGCTGGTAGGCCTGATCCTGATAGGCAGGAGCTTGATAAGCAGGAGCTTGATAGCCCTGATCCGGATAGGCCTGCGGCTGACGAAAATCAGGTTCGGGCTCGGGCGCAGTCGGCTGGGCTGAATAACGATGCAGTGGATGAACCGGGTTTACGGAAGCGGGATAGGCAGGCTCAGCTGGCGCCGTCTGCGGCTGCACATTGGCGCGCCGCATCCATGAGGGCGGTCCGGGCGGCGGCGGAGGAGCCTGCTCGGCATAGTCCTGCTGGTCATCGTCCTGGCGATAGTCGTCGTCCTGATAGCTCTGGACAGGCGCGGGCGCTGCTGGCGGGTGCGCACCCGGCCGCACTTGCGCCGCAAACGGATCGGTCTGCCCGATCAGGCGGGCGAGTTCGGCCAAGGGATCGCCGCTCCCATGCTGATCGCCACCGCGACCATAGTCATCGGAAGGAAACGGTCTGTCCTGATATCGTTCGGCCATCGTGATGATGCGTCCCTTCGGGAAAGCCGCGCGCCCCTCGACCAAGGCGCGGCTTTCGACCCACAAGGCTTTCAACCAAGTCTAAGCGATCCGGCTTCTGCCGGTTACCCCCGAAATCCCTTAAGTAGTTCGCCCCAAACTACCGCATCTCGTCCGGAGCATGGACGCCGAGGATGGCGAGGCCCGATGCCAGGACAGAGACGACGCCCTGGACCATGGCCAGCCGCGCCTTCGTTAGATCTGCATCATTATTGATAATGAAGCGTAAATAGGGCAAATCGCGCCCCTTCGTCCAAAGTGCGTGAAATTCACTCGCTAAGTCATAGAGATAGAAAGCAATTCGGTGCGGCTCGTGGGCGCTTGCCGCCGCTTCCAGCATGCGCGGAAAAATTGCGAGCCGCTTAAGAAGGTCGAGCTCAGCCGGGTCTGACAGCCGTTCCACCGCCGACTCACCGAGCCAGGCGATGCGCTTTTCGGTTTCCGCGGGGAGTTCCGGGAACACCTCGGCCCGGGCGTTGCGGAAGATCGAATGGCCGCGGGCGTGGCCGTACTGGACATAGAACACGGGGTTGTCGCGCGACTGTTCCATAACCTTGGCAAGGTCGAAGTCGAGCACCGCGTCGTTCTTGCGGTAGAGCATCATGAAGCGGACGGCGTCCTGGCCGACTTCATCTACCACCTCACGCAAGGTGACGAAGTCCCCGCTCCGCTTGGACATTTTCACCGGCTCGCCGTTGCGCAGCAACTTCACGAGCTGGACGATCTTGACGTCGAGCGCCCCCTTGCCGGAGGTCGTCGCCTTCACCGCCGCCTGCATGCGCTTGATGTAGCCACCATGGTCGGCGCCCCAGACGTCGATCATTTCCGCAAAACCACGGTCGAACTTGTTCTTGTGGTAGGCGATATCGGCGGCGAAGTAGGTATAGGAATTGTCCGACTTGATCAGCGGGCGATCGACGTCGTCGCCATAAGCAGTCGCCTTGAACAGCAACTGCTCGCGATCTTCCCAATCCTCGGCCGGGGCCCCTTTTGGCGGCGGCAGACGGCCCTGGTAGACGTCGCCCTTGGCCTTGAGGAAGTCGATGGTCTCGGCGACCTTGTTGTTGCCGGCGTCCTGCAGCGAGCGCTCCGAGAAGAACACGTCGTGGCGGATGTTGAGCGCGCCGAGATCTCCCTTGATCTCGTCCATCATCATCGCGATGGCCTTGGCGCGTACCGTCGGCAGCCACGCGCCCTCGCTCATGGCGAGGAGCTTGTCGCCGTGTTCGTTGGCCAGCGCCTGCCCGACCGGCTTCACATAGTCGCCGGGATAAAGGCCTTCCGGAATCGCGCCGATGTCCTCGCCGAGCGCCTCGCGATATCTGAGGAAGGCGGAACGGGCGAGCACGTCGACCTGCGCACCGGCGTCGTTGATGTAATATTCGCGCGTGACGTCACGGCCTGCGAACTCGAGCAGGCTCGCCAGCGCGTCGCCGAACACGGCGCCGCGGCAATGGCCGACATGCATCGGCCCGGTCGGGTTGGCGGAGACATATTCGACGTTGACCTTGGAGCCGCCGCGGACGCGGCCGTAATCGGCGCCCTCGCGCAGCACGGTCCGTAGCGCCTCGGCCCATGCGGCCGGCTTCAGCGTCAAATTGATGAAGCCGGGACCGGCGACGTCGACCTTGGCGATCAGCGCATCCGCGCGCAGCCGTTCGGCGATCTGCTCGGCGAGGTCGCGCGGCTTTGCCTTTGCCTCTTTCGCAAGCACCATGGCCGCGTTGGTCGCCATGTCGCCATGGGAGGTATCGCGCGGCGGCTCGACCACCACGCGCGAGAAATCGATGCCCTCGGGCCAGTTGGCGTCCGCCGCAAGCGCGCGGCAGACCGCGTGCACGCGTGCGAGCACGTCGGCGAACAGGTGCAGTGCTGAGGATGTGTCGGGCATGGGCGCCGCCTAACGCAAATCCGGGGTCGAGTCAAAGAGCCGCTGGTGCTCGGTCAGGGCGAAACGGTCGGTCATTCCGGCAATGAAATTCCCGATCCGTCGAGCCCGGTCGCCCTCATTGTCCGCCTCCGCCCCGACCAGCCATTCCGGCGGCAGTTCGCCGGGCGATGTGAGGTATTTCGCGAACAGGTCGAACAGGATCTGTTCCGCCTCGCTCATCACCCGCATGACCCGCTTGTGGCGGTACATGTGCTGATAGAGAAAGCGCTTGATGGCGGCCTCCTCCTCGGCGACCGCGGCGGGGAACGCGATCAGTGCCCGGCTCTGCTGGCGCACGTCCTGGGCGGATTGCGGTTTCACGGCGGCAAGGTTTGTCTGCGCCTCGGCGAACACGGCACCGATCAGGTGCGAGATCAGCTCGCGCACCAGCTCGGCGCCGCGCCTGACGTCTTCGAGATCGGGGTAATGCGCAGACGTCTCGGCGATGATCTCCGCGGTCAGCGGCATGACCTTGAGGTCGTCGAGGTGAAACAGGCCGGCGCGCAGGCCGTCGTCGATATCGTGGGCATCATAGGCGATGTCGTCAGCGATCGCGGCGACCTGTGCCTCCAGCGAGGCGAAACTCCACAATTCGAGATCGTAGGTCTTGATGTAGTCGGCGATGCCGACAGGAATGCCGTGCTCGCGATAACGCCCGACCGGCGCACCGCTGCGATCGGTCAGCGGGCCATTGTGCTTGACGATGCCTTCCAGCGCTTCCCAGGTCAGGTTGAGCCCGTCGAATTCGGGGTAGCGGTGTTCCAGCGCCGCGACGACGCGGAGCGTCTGGGCGTTGTGGTCGAAGCCGCCGAAATCCGTCAGGCAGGCGTCCAGTGCCCGCTCGCCGGCGTGCCCGAACGGCGGATGGCCGAGGTCGTGGGCGAGCGCCAAGGTTTCCGTTAGGTCCTCGTCCAGCCCGAGCTGCCGCGCCAGCGCCCGGGCAATCTGCGCCACCTCCAGCGAATGGGTCAGCCGGGTCCGGTAATGGTCGCCCTCGTGGAACACGAACACCTGGGTCTTGTACTTCAGTCGGCGGAACGCGGTGGAATGGATCACCCGGTCGCAATCCCGCCGGAACGGGCTGCGGGTCCGGCTCGGCGGTTCCGCGACCAGCCGGCCGCGGCTGCGATCGGGATCGCAGGCATAGGGCGCGTGGGGGGCAGCCATTCCGACGGACACGGCGAATTTAGTCCCTATCCATTTGATTCTGCGTATGGTGGCACTTAACTATGCCGGACGCGGGATACCAACTGAATTGGGCAACCGACCTTCGGGCGACCTTGGTGTGACCGCGGGGCTATCGGAGACGAACGATGACGACTGACGTGACCATCAGTGACAAGGCCGCACGCCGGATTGGGGAGATCCTCAAGGGCGAAGGGTCTGGCGCGATGCTGCGGATCTCGGTCGAGGGCGGCGGCTGCTCCGGCTTCCAGTACAAGTTCGACATTGACCGTGCCCGCACCGACGACGATCTCGTGATCGAGCAGGACAATGCTGTGGTGCTGGTCGATTCCGCCTCGCAGCCGTTCCTGGCGGGGTCGCAAGTCGATTTCGTCGACGATCTGATCGGCGCCTCGTTCCGGGTCAACAATCCCAACGCCACGGCGTCCTGCGGCTGCGGGACCAGCTTCTCGATCTGACAGGCTTTAGGCGCCAGTCATCTGCCTTTCCTCGTCCGTCCACTCCACGTCGACAGACGTGAGCTCCGCCTGAAGTGGTGCGTCTTCCGCCATCACATGTCCATCGAGCGCGCGCAGCAGAGCCGCCACCAGCGCAGGCTTGCGCAGCGGTTTGGCGAGGAAGTCGGACATCCCCGCCTCGCGGCAGATCTTGACGTCCTCGGGGAAGGCATTGGCGGTCAGCGCGATGATCGGCAAGGCCGCGAAGCATCCGCCCTCGGCGCGGATCGCACGGGTCGCGGCAAGCCCGTCCATCTCGGGCATGCGCACGTCCATCAGCACGATATCGTAATCGCCTTCGGACACGGCCGCGACGGCCTCGACACCGTCTGTCACGACGCGCAACTCGACGTCGAAGGCACCGAGCATCTTGCTCACGACCATGCGGTTGACGGCGTCGTCCTCGGCGACCAGCACCTTCAGCGGTCGGTCGAGGCCCGCGATGCGCGCCTTGAGATCGTCGGCTTCCTCGCGGCCAGCGTCGTGATCGGACGTTTGCACCTGACTCCACGGCAGTACCAGCGTGAAGCGGAAGGTCGAGCCTTCGCCCGGCGTCGAGGTGACGCCGATGGTGCCGCCCATCTGCTCGATAATGCGCCGCGAGATCGCTAGGCCCAGCCCGGTGCCGCCGAAGCGGCGGCTGATCGAGGCGTCGGCCTGGGCGAAGTCGGAGAAGAGCTCGCCGAGCTTCTCGGGGGCGATGCCGATACCGCTGTCGGTCACGCTCCATTCGACGGTGGCGAGCAGATCGCGGCGGGCCTGACAGACAGCTGCGATCGTGACTTCGCCTCCATCAGTGAACTTCACCGCGTTGGATGCGAGATTGAGCAGGACCTGGCGGATACGCGCGACATCGCCGCGCAGCGTTGGCGGCAGGTTGGGATCGAGCTCGACCTTGACGGCGAGCCCCTTGCTCTTGGCGCTCGCGCGCACGATGGTCGCCACGGCTTCGACCATCGCCTGCGGCGCGAAGTCGATCACCTCGAACGCGAAGCGTCCGGCCTCGAGCTTGGACAGGTCCAGGATGTCGTTGAGGATGCGCTGGAGATTGTCGCCGGACTCGCGGATCGTGGTGACAGCCTCGCGCTGCTCCGGATCGAGTTTTGTCTCCAGCAGCACGCTGGCAAGCCCGAGCACGCCGTTCATCGGCGTGCGGATCTCGTGGCTCATCACCGCGAGGAAATCCGATTTGGCACGGCTCTCGGCCTCGGCCTTTTCGGCGCGCCAGCGCTCGGTCACGTCGCGGCCGAAGCCGCGATAGCCGAGGAATTGACCGTCGCGGTCGTAGGCCGGCTTCGCAGTGAGCGACCACAGCCGCGCCTCGCCGCCGGCGACGACCTTGAGGTTCATTTCGTGCAGCGGTTCGGCGTGCTCCATCAGGCCGACGACGTTGTAGGCCGCGCTCTTGTCTTCGGGGCACAGCATGTCGAGCACGTCGGCGAAATACGAGCCCTTCAGCAACGGCAGTGGCAGCTGTGCGACGGCGGCGAAGCGCTCGGGCACGTCGACCAGATGCCCTTCGGCGTCGGTCTGCCATAGCCAGTCGCTGGCGTTCTCCTGAAAATCCTTCAGCAATAGCGAAATGATCTCGGTCTGGCGCTCGAGCTCGAGCCGGGCCTTGAGATTGCCGAGGAACAGATTGCCTTGCGAGACGATGTTGCGCGCCATGAAGAACGCGAACAGCAGCAGAAACACCGCGGTCAGGAGGTAAGGCCCGGTGCCGCACAACAGCAACGCCGCGGCGCAGGCAATCGTCGTCGTCGCGAGATAGACAAGGCCCGCGCGCGGGAAGGTCGAGAGCATGAAGGCGCCGCCGGACATCGTGCCGACCATCAGGCAGGCCAGGACGAGCTGGCTGGTCGGCTCGATGCGGCTGAACAGCGCGATCGGCAGCGTGCCCCAGATTGCGGCGAGGAAAAACGCCTGCCGCAACATCTGCCGCGCGGCGCGGGGCGAGGCTTCCTGCGGCGGGCTCCGGTGGGAGCGCCGCCACGCGCGCACCGCGAGCGAGGCGGCGGTCGCGAGGGTCATGCCCCAGATCGCGAGAAAGTCGTTCCAGCCACGGCCCCAGAACAGGACCAGCACGACTGCGACGTTGAGCATGGTGACGGCCATCGTCACCGGGATCAGGCGTATCACCGCGTCGATCTGCTTGGCGCGGATGCGGCTCAGCTCGCGCTCGCTGAGACCGGCGGTCAGGCCGTCCTCGATCTCGTAGCCGCCGAGCCAGTACAGGAACGCGCCGATCAACCCGTCGCGGGGCTCGGTTCGCTTCATGGATTTGTCCGGCCGTCCCATTCGAAAAACCTTTTGACGATCAATGGCCCAGGCCCGACTTAAGCCGGGTTAATTTTGTGGGAGATTTCGCAGCGTCCTTGACGGGCGCGTTTGCATTTTGTTCTAACCATGGCCCCTGCCCGGAGCCCGTCGAAATGCCCATCAGAATAGCCACCTGGAACGTGAACTCGGTCCGGCAGCGGATCGACCTGTTGCTGACCTGGCTGAAGGAGTGCCAGCCGGACATCGTCTGCCTCCAGGAGATCAAATGCGTCGACGAGGCCTTCCCGCGGCTGGAGATCGAGGCGCTCGGCTACAACGTGGTCACCCATGGGCAGAAGACGTTCAACGGTGTCGCCCTGCTCTCGAAGCTCCGGTTCGACGAGACCAAGTCGGGGCTGGCCGGCGACGACGAGGATGCGCATGCCCGCTTCCTCGAAGGCGTGGTGACGCTCAAGAGCGGCGTGCTGCGCATCGCCTGCCTCTATCTGCCCAACGGCAATCCGGTCGGCACCGAGAAATATCCCTACAAGCTCAAATGGATGTCGCGGCTTATTGAGTATTCGAAGGAGCGCCTCAAGACCGAGGAGCCGCTGATCCTCGCAGGCGACTTCAACGTCATCCCGCATGCCCGCGACGTCCATAATCCCGCCGCCTGGACCGGGGACGCCCTGTTCAAGGCCGAGACGCGGGAGAGTTTTCAGTCCCTGCTCGGCCTCGGCCTGACCGATGCGCTTCGGGCCGTCACCGACGAGCCCGGGCTCTACACCTTCTGGGACTACCAGGCCGGCGCTTGGCAGAAGAACCACGGCCTGCGGATCGACCATCTGCTGCTGTCGCCACAGGCCAGCGACCGGCTCGGCAATGTCGGCATCGACAGTTATGTGCGCAGCTGGGAGAAGCCGTCGGACCATGTGCCGGTGTGGGCGGATCTCGACCTCGAGGCGGCGTGAGGCCGCCTCAACCCATCACTCCCGGCGACCCTGAACCCATTGCTCCAGCATCTGCAGGCACATGGCGCGATCGTCGTCGGAGGCCTTTGCGAAGGCGCGGTTGTAGTTTTCCTTGATCCAGGTCTCGTCGCTACCTGCGCTGTCGCGCGCCAGCGTCAGCCACATCAGGCCGCGCGCGGCCTGCCGCGGCAGGCGGTCGCCGTTGAACAGCATCTGGCCGAGCAGCGCCTGGGCCTCGTGCTGGCCCTTCTGCGCGGCGAGCCCAAGCCAGCGCGCGCCGTAGCGGAAATCCTCGCGCGAAGCGTCTGGTGTCTTCAGGTACAGGCGGGCGAGATCGTATTGCGCATCCGCGTTGCCGAAATAGGACGCGGCATAGGAGAACATCTCCCGCGCCCGCTCCTGGTCCGGCTTGACCTTCGAATTCGGGATGCCACTGAGATAATAGCGGCCGAGCGCCACAAAGGCGTTGGCGACGATCTGCGCCTGGGGCGCGGACGGGCTGTCCTCGGCATGCGCGTTGGCGATCCGGGTGAAATACTCGAACGCACGCACATCGTCCTGGGCGACGCCGTCGCCATTGGCATACATGCGGCCGAGCTTCCACTGCGCGATGGGGTGGCCACCCTCCGCGGCATATTGCAGGGCGCTGAGCGAGGTTTCCTGGGGCACGACTGGCGGTACATTGCGCACCTTGCCAGCTGCGCCCGGCAAGGTCGTGACCACCGGGATGGTCGCATCCTTCTGGCTGACGGGTGCGCCGTCAAAGGCGAGCGCCGGCGCGGCCAGCGCGGTAGCCCCCAACACAAACGCAACGATGGTACGCCTAGATGTCCGCATAGCACTGTTTCTCGTGCGCGCCGCCCGGATGGGTCACTGCCCCACCGACCGCTGGTCCAACCTGCTGAGCATATTTCCAGAGCGCGCCCGTCGTGTGGTTAGTCGCGCGAGCGGTCCATTTGGTCTTGCGCTGGGCAAGCTCCTGGTCGCTCAATTTTACGTTAAGGGTACCGGCGACCGCGTCGATCTCGATGATATCGCCGTCCTCGAGCAGCCCAATCGGGCCGCCGATGGCGGCTTCCGGCCCGACATGGCCGATGCAGAAGCCGCGGGTGGCGCCGGAGAAGCGGCCGTCGGTGATGAGCGCGATCTTGCCGCCCATGCCCTGGCCGGTCAGCGCCGCAGTGGTCTGGAGCATTTCCCGCATGCCGGGACCGCCCTTGGGCCCCTCGTAGCGGATCACGATGACTTCGCCTTCGCGGTAGGTGCGGTTCTGGACGGCCTCGAAAGCATCCTCCTCACGGTCGAAGCACTTGGCCGGACCGGTGAACCTGAGGTTGGACATTCCCGCGACTTTCACGATCGCACCTTCTGGCGCCAGATTGCCCTTCAGACCGACCACACCGCCGGTGACGGTGATGGGTTTGTCTGCCGGGTGCACCACGTCCTGGTGCGGATTCCACTTCACGCTTTTGAGGTTTTCGGCGATCGTTCGACCGGTGACGGTCATGCAGTCACCGTGGAGAAATCCGTTGTCGAGCAGCGTCTTCATCAGAAGCGGTATGCCACCTACTTCAAACATGTCTTTGGCGACATAACGGCCGCCTGGCTTCAAATCCGCGACGTACGGTGTCTTTTTGAAGATTTCGGCGACGTCGAACAGGTCGAACTTGATGCCGCACTCGTGCGCGATTGCCGGCAGGTGCAGTGCAGCATTGGTCGAGCCGCCGGACGCGGCGACCACGGCGGCGGCATTCTCCAGCGCCTTGAGGGTAACGATGTCGCGCGGCCGGATGTTTTGCGCGATCAGCTCCATGACCTGCTCGCCCGCCGTCATGCAGAAGGCGTCGCGAATTTCATAGGGTGCCGGAGCACCAGCCGAGTACGGCAGCGCCAGCCCGATCGCCTCGGAGACGGTCGCCATCGTGTTGGCGGTGAACTGCGCGCCGCAGGCACCCGCCGAGGGGCACGCCACGCGCTCGATCTCGTCGAGGTCCTCGTCGGACATTGCGCCGACCGAGTGCTTGCCGACGGCTTCGAACATGTCTTGCACGGTCACCTGCTGGCCCCGGAAATTGCCGGGCAGGATCGAGCCGCCATAGATGAAGATCGAGGGCACGTTGAGGCGGACCATCGCCATCATCATGCCCGGCAGCGACTTGTCGCAGCCGGCCAGGCCAACGAGGGCGTCATAGGCGTGACCGCGGATCGTCAGCTCGACGGAATCGGCGATGCATTCGCGCGACGGCAGCGAGGAGCGCATGCCGTCATGGCCCATGGCGATGCCGTCGGTCACGGTGATGGTGCAGAATTCCCGCGGCGTGCCGCCGGCGGCTGCGACGCCCTTCTTCACCGCCTGCGCCTGGCGCATCAGGGAGATGTTGCAGGGCGCGGCCTCGTTCCAGCACGAGGCGACGCCGACGAAGGGCTGGTGGATCTGGTCGGTGGTCAGACCCATGGCGTAGAGGTAGGACCGATGGGGCGCGCGCGCAGGGCCTTCCGTCACGTGACGGCTCGGCAGCCTCTGCTTGATGTTGCTCTTCGCGTCCATCGCAAACCAGTTTCCCCGGCGAACCCTTTCAGACCCGAAAAATCAGTGCCAAGATTTGAATCGACCTTTTGAATCGACCTTGGGGATTTCCGTCGCCTTCCAGGACCACCGCTGCCGCTAAAACATTCGAGTGATTTTATTCATGTTCGGGTGTGGCCAAAAAGCGGCGTTGATGCGAACGGACAGAGATGATGGTTAAATCCGTGACCGGTGTTGCGCGGACGGCACAATCGTGGCCTGGAGGACACGATTGAGCTTACTGCGATACCCCCGGCGGGAGGACAATCCACAACTTCAGGCCGGCAGATGCCAGCACCGCAACTCAGGCGCGACGACGAGGCCAAGGTGAGTCGGCGCCTTCATCATCCCCCGCGCGTGCCCTACGCGCTGCAAAGGCCTCTGCGCTGCGCATCGGAGACTCAAGGGTCGAATGTGGCGCACACTCTCTCAAAGCGTCATTGCGAGCGAAGCGAAGCAATCCAGAATTGATCTTCCCCCAAAAAAGTGGACATGGATCAAGCCGATTTTAG
>NZ_JBVVPQ010000115.1:0-16286 GCF_055811695.1 Bradyrhizobium sp. MI1.3
GAATCCTACGGCCTCCTGATCGACCAGATCGGCGAAGTGCTGCGGCTCGCCGAGGACGGCATGGAAGAAAACCCCGTCAATCTCGACCCCCGCATGGCCAAGCTCGCCGGCGGTGTCCACCGCCTCGACGGCCAGCTCATGGTCGTCCTCGACGTCGATCGCGTCCTCGAGCTCAAAACCGAAGTGCAAATGGCTGCGTGAGCCCCGAAAACATCGAAGCCGGAGAACCAAGATGAAGACGTGTTTGGTGGTCGATGATTCCAGCGTCGTGCGCAAGATCGCACGCCGGATCCTGGAAGGCCTGGAATTCGAAGTCACGGAGGCCGAGGACGGCTCCAAGGCGCTCGAGGTCTGTCAGCACAAGCTGCCCGACGCTGTGCTGCTGGACTGGAATATGCCGGTGATGGACGGCTTCGAGTTCATGGGCCACATGCGCCGCCTGCCGGGCGGCGACCAGCCCAAGGTCGTGTTCTGCACCACTGAAAACAACGTGGCTCATATCGCTCAGGCGCTCAGCGGCGGCGCCAACGAGTACATCATGAAGCCCTTCGACAAGGACATCATCGCCGACAAATTTGCTGAAGTCGGCTTGATCCCGGTCGGACAAGCCATGGTCTGAGTGTCTGGCGGAGTGTTCCGGCCAGAGTGTTCCCAGTACAGCTTCCGAGAGGCCCATCCGTGACCCCGACCGAATATGAGTATCTGCGTAAGTTCCTGAGGGATCATTCCGGGCTCGATCTGTCCGCAGACAAGCAATATCTGATTGAAAGCCGGCTGTTGCCGCTGGCGCGCAAGGCTGGGATCTCCGGTATCGGCGAGCTCGTGCAGAAGCTGCAAGGCGCTGGCTCGGGCGCGCTCGTCACCAGCGTGGTCGAGGCGATGACCACCAACGAGACCTTCTTCTTTCGCGACAAGGTCCCGTTCGATCATTTCCGAGACACCATCATGCCGGAGATCATCAAGGCCCGCGCCGGCCGCCGCAGCGTGCGCATCTGGTGCGCCGCCGGCTCGACCGGGCAGGAGCCCTATTCGCTGGCGATGAGCCTGAAGGAGATGGGTGCGGCCCTGACCGGCTGGCGCGTCGAGATCATCGCCACCGACCTGTCGCAGGAGGTGCTCGAGAAGGCCAAGGCCGGCATCTACAGCCAGTTCGAAGTGCAGCGCGGCCTGCCGATCCAGATGCTGATGAAATATTTCAAGCAGACCGGCGAGACCTGGCAGATCAATCCCGAGTTGCGGGCGATGATCCAGCACCGGCAGCTCAATCTGCTGCACGATTTCGCTCAGCTCGGCACCTTCGACGTCATCTTCTGCCGCAACGTGCTGATCTATTTCGACCAGGACACGAAGATCAACATCTTCAACCGCCTGGCTCGCCAGATCGAGGGAGACGGTTTCCTGGTGCTGGGCGCGGCCGAAACGGTGGTCGGACTGACCGATACGTTCAGGCCGATTCCGGAGCGGCGCGGTCTCTACAAGCCGAACGACGCGCGTGCCGCGGCCGCCAAGCCGGCTCTTGCCGGCGCAGCGCCGCGCGTAGCGGTCATGGCAGGACGATAGGCATGGCCGAGGATGGCAAGGGCGCGGAACGCGTG
This sequence comes from Bradyrhizobium sp. MI1.3, assembly GCF_055811695.1. Lineage (NCBI taxonomy): Bacteria > Pseudomonadati > Pseudomonadota > Alphaproteobacteria > Hyphomicrobiales > Nitrobacteraceae > Bradyrhizobium > Bradyrhizobium sp. MI1.3. Next base: position 1,596 of record NZ_JBVVPQ010000115.1, read on the forward strand.
ACGTTCAGTCGCGGCTATGATGTCTGCATCATGGCCATCGACGGCACTTGGCGCCGCGACTGCAAGCTCAACGCGATCTCCGACACCGACGCCATCCTGACGGTGGAAGGCTCGATTCAGGGCCTGAACCTCAAAGAGTTCTTCCTGCTGCTGTCGTCCACCGGCCTCGCCTACCGCCGCTGCGAACTGGTGCGCGTCAACGGCGTCGAAATGGACATCCAATTCCTGCGTGGCAAGAACCGGAAGAAGCGCGGCGCGGCCGGTGGCCGTGACGAGGCGGCGTGATCTTCACGTGCGTCTCGTCGCCGTTTTCCGCGATGTTGGTTCACATTTGCTGAAACATCCGACTGAATTTGCCGCCGCGGCTTTACGTCGCCTAAGCGCGAACCGTGTATCCATTGCCGGTCTCAATCTCAGGATACCGTAATGCCCAGAAGCTCTTTCTCACCTCTCCCGTCAAACCTGCCCCACAGCGCCGAGCGGCGCGCGCTTCAGCTTCTGGTGGTCGACGACGACGCCACGCAGCGCAGCCTGATCACGGTCGCGGCCAAGCAGGCCGGCCACGAAGTCACCGTGGCGCCGTCCGTGGCCGAAGCGATCGAAAAACTCCGCACGGCGCGCTTCGATTGCGTGACACTTGATCTCGTGCTGGAGGATGGCGACGGCATCGACGTGCTGGGCGAGATGGCGAAGGCGAAATTTGGCGGCGCCGTGATCGTCGTCAGCGGCATGGACGGCAAGCGCCGCAGCGCCGCCCGCAGCTTCGCCCGTTCCGTCGGGATCGAGCTCCAGAGCCTGCCCAAGCCGCTGGATCTGGCCGCTTTGCGCATCAGCCTCGCCAATCTCGGCAAGACCGCGATGGGCCTGCCGGCGATCCACACCTGGGGTGGCGTCGCCACCGACGCGATCGTGGAGCGGCACCGCGCCTGAGCCGCGGGCCGGCCATGCGATGAAACAATGCGGTCGCCGCGTCGCAGCGATCGCGATTTACACCGTGCGGCCGGCTTCCCACAGGCATTCCAGGGCGTGGCCAAGGCCGGCCCGGCAGGCGTCGAGAGCGGCGATCGCCGTGGCATACCGGAGTGTGACATCGTCGAGTACGAAGACGTCGGCGGAACCTTCCGGACCGCTCCCGTGTTCTTGATCCATGGTTGTGGCCGTCCGGCCCATGCTGGTCTCGATCTGCGAGATCAGCTTGCGAAGGTCAGCCGCAATCAGCTCACGGCTATCGACTTCGGGCATTGCGACGAGGGGCGGCGTAGCGGCCAAATTTAGCATGGATATTCTCCGTCCTCCGCAATTAGGCGCCCTGCCGCTACTTGTGCGTTAAGTCCATGTCCCGTACAAATACGGTGGGCCGAATCCGCGCCGAACGCCATAACGGTTGGGGCGGACGCGAATCCTTCATGCCAACCGGATGTGTGGCACATGGCCGAACAAAGCTCTCGCGGTGAAATCTTCGTGGTCGACGACGACGCTGCCGTTCGCGACACCTTGTCGATGGTGTTGAAGGCGGCGGGCTATGAGGTGATCTGTTTTGCGGACGGCGCAGCATTGCTCTCCGTCGCGCGAAACCGCACACCTGCAGCGGTCCTGCTCGACGTGCACATTCCCGGCAAGTCGGGCCTCGATATTCTCAATGAGCTGCACGGCGAGGACTATCCGGCACCGATCTTCATGATCTCCGGACAGGGCGATATCGCGATGGCGGTAGGGGCCATCAAGAGCGGCGCGCTCGACTTCATCGAGAAGCCGTTCCGCGGCAGCGAGATCGTCGGCCGGCTGGACGAGGCGATCGGTGCTTATGCACGCAGGCAGTCGGAGAACGCGGCGCCGAAGTTCGGCTCGCTGCATTTCCCCGGGCGCGAGCCGTTGACGCGCAGGGAGCGCGAGGTGCTCGAGCAGTTTGCCGCCGGCGCCTCCAACAAGGAGGCCGGCCGCACGCTCGGCATCAGCCCGCGCACCATCGAGGACCACCGCGCCAACATCATGAAGAAGCTCGGTGCGCGCAATGCCGCCGATCTGATCCGGATCGTGATGACCGCGGCGCAGCGCGCGTCGTAAATTCCGTGGGTGACATTTCGTAGCCCGGATGAGCGAAGCGACATCCGGGACTTGGCTCGTAGTGTTCCCGGGTATCGCTTCCCTCACCCGGGCTACGGGTTCTCACCCAGCCCGACGCACCATCAACTGCTCAGCGCCTTGCGGATGGTCCGTGCCAGATCCGATTTACGATAGGGCTTCGCCAGCAGCAGAACGCCCGAATCCAGCCGGCCGTGATGGATGATCGCGTTCTCGGTATAGCCGGACGTGTAGAGCACCTTGAGATCTGGACGCGTTCTCTGCAGTTCGTCGGCGAGCTGCCGTCCGTTCATCTTGCCGGGCATGATGACGTCGGTGAACAGGAGGTCGAACGGTTTTCCGGCGGCGACGATGGCGAGCGCCTCCGCGGCGTTCGCAGCCTGCAAGGTGACGTAACCGAGCGAATGCAGCTGCGCCAGCACGTAGTCGCGCACCAGCCGGTCGTCCTCGACCACCAGGATCGTCTCGTGTCCGCCCTCGATGGTCGCCGGCGTCACGCCCTCGCCGACCACCGTCGGCGTCTTGCCGGGCGGCAGGTACATCTTGATCGTGGTGCCGTGGCCTTCCTCGCTGTAGATCTTGATATGGCCCGCGGACTGCTTGATGAAGCCGTAGACCATCGAAAGCCCGAGTCCGGTGCCCTTGCCCGGTCCCTTCGAGGTGAAGAAGGGGTCGAACACCCTGGCCAACATGTTGGCGGGAATTCCGCTGCCGGTGTCGCTCACGGCGATCAGCACGTAGTGTCCCGGCGGGACGTCGTTGACGCTGGCATAGGCCTCGTCGAGATAGGCCGCGCCCGTCTCCACGATCAGCTTGCCGCCGCCGGGCATGGCGTCGCGGGCATTGAGTGCGAGGTTGAGGATCGCGGTGGTGAGCTGGCTTGGATCGACGGTCGCGACGCAGTTCTCGTCCTCGAACACCGATTCGATATGGATCTGCTCGCCCAGCGTCGGCCGCAACAGTTTCGCGGTGTCGATGATCAGCGCGTTGACGTCGATTTCGCGCGGCTGGAGCGGCTGCTTGCGCGCAAACGCCAGCAGGTGCTGAGTCAGCTCGGCGCCACGCCCGGCGGCCTCGTCGATCATCTTCGTGATCGCCGCGAGCTCCGGCTCCCCGGCCACCGCGTCGGCCAGGATCTCGATCGTTCCGGTGATGACGGTGAGGATGTTGTTGAAGTCGTGCGCCACGCCGCCGGTGAGCTGGCCGACCGCCTCCATCTTCTCGGCATGGCGGATGCGCTCGTCGGCCGCGATCTTGTCGGTCAGGTCGCGGTAGAACGAATTCAAGAGGATACCTTCGCGTCGCCGGAGCGCCGTGACGCTGAGCTCGGCCTTAAATTCCTTGCCGTCGCGCCGCCGCACCAAAACTTCGCGCCGTGGATTGGCTGGCGATTGTTGGTCAGAGTCGAGAAAGAGCTTCAGTCTGGCCGTGACGCTTTCGCGCTCACTGGGGGCGATAAAAAGTTCAATCGCATTCTTGCCGATCGCCTCCTCACGCGTCCATCCGAAGAGCTTCTCGGCCTGCGAGTTCCAGCTCAGGATGGCACCGGTGTGGTCTGTCTGGGTGAACGCGTCGAGCGAGGTCTCGATGATGTTGCGCGCAAGTTGCTCGCTCTCCCGCAAGGACTCCTGTGCAAGCCTCGCCTCCGTCATGTCGCGCCCGACGAAGAAGTAGCGCTTGGCCTGGGCGGACCAGCTGCCGAGCCAGGACAGCCAGACCTCGTGGCCATTCTTGTGGAAGCAGCGGGTGTCGGCGAGCTTGAGACGTTCGCCGCGCCGCAGCGCGCGCATCTCGTCGCGGGACCGGTCGAGATGGCTCGGATGAATGAAATCGGCGCCGCTCCGGCCGATCATCTGCTCCGGCCGGTAGCCGAGAATGGCCTCGCTGCTCGGACTGATCTGCGCGATGTGGCCGCGCGCGTCCATCACCATGATCAGATCCTGCGAGGTGTCGAAGAGCTGTCGCCGTTCCTCCAGCTGCTGCTGCAACGCCCGCTCTGCCCGCCGCGCCTCGGTCAGGCTGCGCGCGGTGCCGGAGGCGCCGATGATCTCGCCCGATGGGCCCCTGATCGGCGACAGGCTGAGTGAGATCTCGACCGGCGTGCCATCCTTGCGCAGGCGCACCGTCTCGAAGCGTTCGATCGGTTCACCTCCGGCGATCCGCCGTAAATAGTCCTTGCCTTGCTCGCGTCGGTCGGGTGGGACGATGATCGCGGTGGATTTCCCAATCGCCTCATTCGCCGAGTAGCCGTAGAGGCGCTCGGCGGCGGCATTCCAGCCGGTGATGATGGCGTCGAGCGATTGCATCACGATCGCGTCGTCGGAGGATTCGACGGCGGCGCTGAACAAGCGCTCGCGCGCTTCATGATGGCTTCGCGCGGCCTCGGTGCGGCGATGCTCCTCGATCTCGCGTTCAAGAGCGGCCGTCTTCGCTCTCGTTTCCTCGACCATTTGAGCGAAGGCCCGCGCCAGCACACCCGTCTCTCCGCTCGCATCGACGGGAATCTCGGCGTGCCGTCCGCTGCCGATCGCCTCCACCGCCGCAGTCAGGCGCCCGATCGGCCATGTCAATGAGCGCGCCAGCAGCACCGCAAGCAAAGCTGCGGCAAGGACAGCAAGCAGGCCGACCAGCGAGGAGGTTTTTTGAATGGCCGCCGGAACGCGGCTGAACACCGACGGTGGGGCCGTCTCGATGATAGCCAACCACTCCTTGCCGGCCAGCAGCGCCGGTGCGATCGCCGCTCCACTCGGCCGACCCGCTTGGTCGCTCGTAAGCTGCGTGGAACCTTGCGGCAGGCCGGCCCGGGCTGCAAAGAAAGGAAAGTCACGACGCCAATCGTTGCCGTTGCCATGCAATGCACCGAATTCCCGCGTGCGATCGGGATGGACGAGATAGTCGCCACGCGAGTTCACGACATAGATCTCTCCCCCTGCGCTCGCGGTCGAGCGGATGCGGTCGAGCGCGGGACGCATGTCGATATTGGCGATGACGATGCCGAACGGCTTGCCATCAGGCGTGAACAGCGGCGTCGCGACGCGCATCGTGGGAATGTGAGGGTCCGTGGTTCCTCCCTGCCGGGTGGCGAGATCGATGGGCGAAACATAGATGTCGCCCGGCGCCAATCGAATCGTCTCCTGGAAGTAGGTTCGGTCGCTCTTGCGTTCCAGTTCGTCGTTGGGGACAATCCGTGCTGCTCCGTTCGGGCCGGCGCGATCGACGCGGACCAGTTCGCGCTGGTCGTCGTCAAGGCCGATGATTCGAAATTGCCCGTAGCTCGGCTTCGCGTCGATCTCGGCTGCGAACCGCGTGGCGATGCGCTCGCGCCAGGTTTGCTCCGAAACGCCGTCGACAGCGTCGATGCCTCCACCGATATGAGCGCGGATCATGCCATTGATGGCAGCGGCGGAGCGATAACCGAGCAGATCGCCACGAGCGCCGGCCACATAAGATTCAAGATGGGTGGCCAGCAGGCTCGACTGGGCTTCGATCCGTTCCAGGACCCGCGGAATCACGGCCTGGGTGATGTTGCGATAGCCGAGCCAGCCGACCGCGGCCACGGTGACCGTCACCAGCAGGATCATCGCGATCGCGAGCCGCGTAGCGAGGGTCATGGCGAAATTTGCACCGCTTCCTGAATGGCCGCGCCCGTGCTCGGTTGGAACAGAATGAAGGTTCTTGTCATCGGCGGCCGGTGCTGACATCCGGATTCCTCGCCGACGCCGTCCGCGCCGCGTCCAGGCAGCCGGCGACGGCGGCGAGCAGCGCGTCGGCCCGGAACGGCTTCTGCAAGCTCGCCACCGCGCCGAGCTTGGTCGCCATCTTGAGAAAGTCCGGCTCCGCATGGGCATCCGGCGCGGACGAACGGCCGGAAATGACGACGATCGGAATCGCCGGCTGCAGCGCCCGGACGTGGCGCATCGTCTCCAGGCCGTCCATGCCGGGCATGAAGATGTCGAGAAACAGAAGGTCGAACTGGCCGGCTTCGAACAGCGCAAGTCCCTTGCGGCCGTCTCCGGCGACGGTGACATGATGACCGGCCCTCTCCAGGAGCAGCCGGATTGTCATCTGCACGGCCGGGTCGTCATCCACGATCAGGATGTTGGCCACGTCTGGTATCCTCCGGGCTGGATGGGTTTTCCCAGCGACCGCAAATCAAACCATCAATTCTGAAATTGTTGCGCGGATTGCATCCGGCCTGCAAGCACTTCGCCATCGATCCGACGATTGCTCGCAAAAGGCGAACTCGGTTGCGCCAAACTTATGCACGGTGACGTGCACAAGCGCTCGCGACAACCGCACGCCATAGGGCCTAGTCGGTCAAATATTCCGGATAGTGGCTTCGGATCGTGTCGAGCTCGCTCAACGTGCCCGACAGGTGCTTGCGCAGATGCTGTTGCGCAGCATCGGCGTCGCCGGCCTCGATCGCGCGCGTGATCAGCTTGTGGTGGCGGACGATGTTCTGGGCCTTGCCGGGTGAGGGCAGATGCAGCCGGCGCAGCCGGTCGATATGTCCGCTGCGGCTGCGCACCAGCGTCCAGAGCTCCTGCTTGCCGGCCGCGGCATAAAGCAGCGCATGAAAATCATTGTCGCCCGCAATGAAGCTCTGGAAGTCTCCGGCCTTGGCGAATTGCTGCTGCAGCGCGATCGTGTGGTCGAGGCGTATGACCAGGGCTTCGCCGTGCTGCTGCGCGAGCAGGCGGACGATTTCGAGCTCCAGCGCCTGGCGCAGGAAATGGGCCTGCTCGGCCCGACCGACGTCGACCCGGCTGACGACGGTGGCGTGCTGCGGAAACACGTCGACCAGCCCTTCTTCCTCCAGCCGCATCAAGGCGTCGCGGATCGGCGTCGAGCTGACGCCGAATTGTGCGGCGAGATCCGTGCGCGACAGCGGCGAGCCCGGCGGCAGTTCGAGCGCAAGAATGGCGTTGCGCAGCCGCTCGAACACTTGCGGCGCGGCCTGCCGGGCCCGGTCGAGCCGCGCGCCGGGGCGGGTGATCCTGCGGGGCGCAGGGTGGGCTGGTTCCATGCGAAGAGCTCCGGCCACCTTGCCCTTGATGCACTAATACATTAGTGCATTAGTGGGATCGCTCGTCAATGGCGGCCAGAGGAAACGAACAACAATGATCAAGCAATTGCAGTGTGGCCTCACGGCCGTCGCCGTGATCGCCGCCACGGCGCTGGCGGCCTCGCCCGCGAAGGCGCAGCAAAAATCCGAGATATCGTTGTCGCGTCAGCCCGGCATTTTCTACATGCCGAGCCACATCATGGAAAAGCAGAAGCTGATCGAGAAGCACGCAGCCCAGCTCGGGGTAGCGGGTGTCACCACCAAATGGGTCACCTTCTCCGGCGGCGGCGCGCAGACCGATGCGCTGCTCGCGGGCGGCGTCGACATCCTCAACACCGGCACCGGCAATCTGTTGCTGCTGTGGGACCGCACTCGCGGCGGCGTCAAGGGCATCGTCGCGACCTCGGCGCAGCCGATGACGCTGATCAGCCGTGACGCCAACATCAAGTCGATTAGGGATTTCGGCCCCGGCGACAAGATCGCGGTGCCGACCGTCAAAGTCTCGACCCAGGCGATCGTGCTTCAGATCGCCGCGGCCGAGGCCTTTGGTGCCGACCAATGGTCGAAGCTGGACGTCAACACGGTGCAGCTCGGCCATCCCGACGCCTATGCGGCGCTGTCCAATTCCAAGCACGAGGTGCACACCCATTTCTCGATTCCGCCGTTCACTTTCCTCGAGCTGAAGAACGTGCCGGGTGCGCATGTCGTGCTGTCGTCGCCTGACGTGATGGGCGGGCCGCTCAGCCAGGCGCAGTTCTTCACCACCACGAAGTTCGCCGATGCCAACCCGAAGATCATCCAGGCCGTGCGCGATGCGACCAAGGAAGCGCAGGATCTGATCCGCAGCGACACCAAACAGGCGGTCGAGATCTACAAGGAGATCACCGGCGACAAGACCTCGGTGGAAGAGCTGCTCGAACTCCTGAAGGAGCCCGGCATGATGGAGTGGAATCTCGAACCGCAGGGCACGATGAAATTCGCCGCCCATCTGTTCAAGACCGGCACGCTGAAGACTCAGCCCAAGGCCTGGACCGATTACTATCTCCCCGTCGCCCACGACCTGAAGGGCAACTGATGGCGCTGCTCGACGTCAGCTCCGTGACGCTGCGCTACAAGACCTCCAGCGCCGTCGTCACCGCGACCGAAAGGGTGAGCTTCACCGTCGACAGGTCCGATCGCTTCGTGCTGCTCGGGCCGTCCGGCTGCGGCAAGTCGACCCTGCTCAAGGCCGTCGGCGGTTACATGGCGCCGAGCGAAGGCCGCATGACCATCAACGACCGCGAGATCCATGGTCCCGGCGCCGACCGCATGATGATCTTCCAGGAGTTCGACCAGCTGCTGCCCTGGAAGAGCGTGCTGGCCAACGTGATGTTTCCACTGCTGACCGCGCGAAAATTGTCGCGGAAGGACGCCGAAGCGCGGGCGCGGGCCTATATCGAGAAGGTCGGCCTGACACGCGTGGTCGATGCTTATCCGCACACGCTGTCCGGCGGCATGAAGCAGCGCGTCGCGATCGCGCGCGGCATGGCGATGGAGCCGGACATCCTGCTCATGGACGAGCCGTTCGCCGCGCTCGACGCGCTGACGCGGCGAACCTGCCAGGACGAGCTGCTCCAGCTCTGGAGCGAGACCAAATTCACCGTGCTGTTCGTGACCCACTCGATTGCGGAGGCCATCCGCATCGGCAACCGCATCCTGCTGCTGTCGCCGCATCCCGGCCGCGTCAAGGCCGAGGTGGTCGACGTCGACAAGGTCTCCAATGACGATGGCAGTGCCGGCCGGCTCGAGAAGGAGATTCACGATCTCCTGTTCGCCTCCGAAGCAACGGCGCATTAAGGGAGCCTTACATGGGCGAAGCCAGGATCCTGCTACGTGAGGCGCCGGTCGCCGGCAGCGCAGCCGAAGTCGAGCGCAAGCTGAGCGTGGTCGAGCTGTTGTGGAACGATGGGTTTGTCCGCAAGGCCGTCATTATCCTGTTCCTCGCGGCGGTCTGGGAGGCCTACGGCCTCGCCCTCGACAATCCCCTGTTGTTTCCGACGCTGCACGACACCGTCATCACGATGTTCGAGCGTGTGAAGGACGGCACCATCCCGATGCGCGTCTGGGCTTCGCTCAAAGTGCTGTTCATGGGCTATTCGGCCGGCATTGTGCTGGCCGCGATCTTCACCGTGCTCGCGATCTCGACCCGTATCGGCACCGATTTCCTCGAGACGGTCACGGCGATGTTCAATCCGTTGCCGGCGATCGCGCTGTTGCCGCTCGCTTTGATCTGGTTCGGTCTCGGCAACGGCAGTCTGGTGTTTGTGCTGATCCATTCGGTGCTGTGGCCGGTCGCGCTCAACACCCATTCCGGCTTCAAGAGCGTGTCCAACACGTTGCGCATGGTCGGCCGCAATTACGGCCTGCGCGGGCTGCCCTATGTGGCGAAGATACTGATTCCCGCGGCCTTCGGCTCGATCCTCACCGGCCTCAAGATCGGCTGGGCCTTCGCCTGGCGCACGCTGATCGCGGCCGAGCTGGTGTTCGGCGTGTCGTCGGGGCAGGGCGGGCTCGGCTGGTTCATCTTCGAAAACCGCAACCTGCTCGACATACCTGCGGTCTTCGCCGGCCTCTTGACGGTGATCATCATCGGGCTTTTTGTCGAGAACCTGATCTTCCGCGCCATCGAGCGGAACACCGTGCAGAAATGGGGCACCCAATCATGACCAAGAAGAAACTAACGCCCGACCAGCTCCGCAGCGCGCGCTGGTTCGCACCCGACGATCTCCGCTCGTTCGGCCATCGCTCCCGCACCATGCAGATGGGCTACGCGCCGGAGGAGTGGAAGGACCGCCCGATCATCGCGATCCTCAACACCTGGTCGGACGCGCAACCTTGCCACATGCATTTCAAGTCGCGCGTCGATGACGTCAAGCGCGGCATCCTGATGGCCGGCGGTCTGCCGCTGGAGCTGCCGGCGCTGTCGCTGTCGGAATCGCTGCTCAAGCCGACCACGATGCTCTATCGCAATCTGCTGGCGATGGACGCCGAGGAGCTGCTGCGCAGCCATCCCGTCGACGGCGTGGTGCTGATGGGCGGCTGCGACAAGACCACTCCGGCGCTGCTGCTGGGCGCGACCTCGATGAACATCCCGGCGATCTATCTGCCGGCCGGTCCGATGTTGCGCGGCAATTGGAAGGGCAAGACGCTCGGCTCGGGCTCGGACGGCTGGAAATATTGGGACGAGCGCCGCGCCGGAAAAATCTCCGAGAAGGACTGGCTCGACATCGAAGCTGGCATTGCGCGCAGCTACGGCACCTGCATGACGATGGGCACGGCTTCCACCATGACCGCGATTGCCGAGGCGATCGGCATGACGCTTCCAGGTGCCTCCTCGATTCCTGCCGCCGATGCCAACCACATCCGCATGGCCTCCGAATGCGGCCGCCGCATCGTCGAGATGGTCTGGGAAGATCTGACGCCGAAGGCGATCCAGACCCGCAAGGCGTTCGAGAACGCGATCGCAGTGGCGATGGCGATGGGCTGTTCGACCAATGCGATCATCCATCTGATCGCGCAGGCTCGCCGCGCCGGTCTCGACATCGGTCTCGACGATTTCGAGATTGCGAGCCGCAAGGTGCCTGTCATCGCCAATGTGCGGCCGAGCGGTGATACCTATCTGATGGAAGACTTCTTCTATGCCGGCGGCCTGCCGGCGCTGATGGGACAGATCAAGCCGCATCTGCATCTCGATTGCATCACCGTCACCGGCAAGACTCTCGGCGAGAACATCGCGCAGGCCGAGGTCCACAATGACGACGTGATCCGCTCGATCGACAATCCCATCTACAAGGAAGGCGCGCTCGCCGTGCTCAAGGGCAATCTCGCGCCCGACGGCTGCGTCATCAAGCCGAGCGCCTGCGCGCCGCGCTTCCTCAAGCACACTGGGCCTGCGCTGGTGTTCGACGATTATCCGTCGATGAAGAAGGCGATCGACGATCCCGATCTCGACGTCACCGAAGACCACATTCTCATCTTGCGCAATGCGGGGCCGCAGGGCGGACCGGGCATGCCGGAATGGGGCATGCTGCCGATCCCGACCAAGCTCGTGAAGCAGGGCGTGCGCGACATGGTGCGCATCTCGGATGCGCGGATGAGCGGCACCAGCTACGGCGCCTGCATTCTGCACGTAGCCCCCGAATCCTATGTCGGCGGACCGCTGGCGCTGGTGCGGAACGGCGACCGCATCACGCTCGATGTCGCCGCCCGCACCATCAATCTCGATGTGTCGGAAGCCGAGCTCGACAAGCGCCGCGCCGCCTGGAAGCAGCCCGAGCGCCGCTTCGAGCGCGGCTATGGCTGGATGTTCACCAAGCACATCAAGCAGGCCAATGACGGCTGCGATTTCGACTTCCTCGAGACCGATTTCGGCGCGCCGATCGGCGAGCCCTCGATTTACTAGAGAGCGTGAAAATGACGAAACTTACCGAAGCCACCCGCAACAAGCTCAAATCCGTCTCCACCGCCACCGTCGCCACAGCGCTGTTCAAGCGCGGCCTGCGCATCCAGATGATCCAGGATGTGCACCCGCTCGGCGCCAACCAGCCGACCATGGTCGGTGAAGCCTTCACGCTGCGCTATATGCCGGCTCGCGAGGATCTCAACACCATCGACGTTTTCAAGGACCGCTCCCATCCGCAGCGCAAGGCGGTCGAGGATTGCCCGCCAGGCAGCGTGCTGGTGATGGACAGCCGCAAGGACGCGCGCGCCGCTTCGGCCGGTGCGATCCTGGTCACGCGCCTGATGAAGCGCGGTGTCGCCGGTGTCGTCACCGATGGCGGTTTTCGCGACTCGGCCGAGATCGCCAAACTGGGGATCCCCGCCTACCACCACCGCCCGAGCGCACCGACCAATCTGACGCTGCATCAAGCCATCGAAATCAACGTGCCGATCGGGTGCGGCGACGCGCCGGTGTTTCCCGGCGACGTCATTCTTGGCGACAGCGACGGCGTGATCGTGATTCCCGCGCATCTTGCTGACGAGATCGCCAACGAGACCTTCGAGATGACCGCGTTCGAGGACTTCGTCACCGAAGAAGTCAACAAGGGCCGCGGCATTTTCGGTCTCTATCCGGCGACGGACCCGCAGACGCTGACCGACTTCGCCGCATGGCGGAAGGCGAACGGAAGGTAAAGGCCGACAACTCGTCCCACAATCTCCGTCGTCGTCCTGGCGAAAGCCAGGACCCATTACCCCAGGGAGTAATTTGGCGAAGACTCGGAGTTGTCGTGTTTTCGCGCGGTACTGACACCGACCTTCTTCGGATAGATCACGCGGTATGGGTCCTGGCTTTCGCCAGGACGACGATGGGGAGGCATATGAACGCCTACACCCCGGCCTCCGCCATCCCAGCCGCCCACAGCGCGAACGCATAGACGATCGCGACTTCATCGAGCCGGTTGAAGCGTCCCGAGGCGCCGCCGTGGCCGGCGCCCATGTTGGTGCGCAGCAACACCGGGCCGCCACCGCTCATCGTCGCGCGCAGGCGCGCGATCCATTTGGCGGGCTCCCAGTACGTGACGCGCGGATCGGTCAATCCGCCCATTGCCAGGATCGCGGGATAATCATTCGCCGCGACATTGTCGTAGGGCGAATACGACAGGATGGTGCGGAAATCCTTTTCGCTCTCGATCGGGTTGCCCCATTCCGGCCATTCCGGCGGCGTCAGCGGCAGCGTGTCGTCAAGCATGGTGTTGAGCACGTCGACGAACGGCACTTCGGCGACGATGCCGGCGAACAATTCGCCGGCGCGGTTCGCCACCGCGCCCATCAGCATGCCACCGGCCGAACCGCCGTGGCCGACGATGCGCTTTGCGCTGGTGTACTTCGCATCAATCAGTGCGCGGGCGCTGGCCGAGAAGTCGTCGAACGAATTGGTCTTCTTCTCGCGCTTGCCGTCGAGATACCAGCCCCAGCCCTTGTCGGCGCCGCCGCGGATATGGGCGATGGCGTAGACGAAGCCGCGATCGACCAGCGACAGGCGGTTGGCGCTGAACGAAGCCGGCATGGCCATGCCGTAGGAGCCGTAGCCGTAGAGCAGAAGCGGCGCCGCGCCATCGAGCGTGAGCCCGCGGCGATGGAGGATCGAGACCGGCACCTCGGCGCCGTCATGCGCCTTCGCCATGATGCGCGTCGTAACGTAGTCGCTCGCATTGTGGCCGGACGGAATCTCCTGCCGCTTGCGTAGGGTACGCGTCCGCTTGACCATGTCGTAGTCATAGACTTCCGACGGCGTCGTCATCGACGAATAGGCGAAACGCAAATTCGTCGTCTCGAATTCGTAGGAGCCCATCGTATCCAGCGAATAGGCCGCCTCGTCGAACGCGATGGCGTGCTCTTCCTTGGTCGCGAGGTCGCGGATCACGATCGACGGCAACGCATTGGCGCGTTCCAGCCACACCATGTGGCCGGCATAGAGATCGAGATCGATGATGTAGATGCCCGGGCGATACGGGATCAGATCGCGCCAGTTCTTGCGCTCGGGTGATGCCAGCGGTGCGGTGACGATCTTGAAGTCGATCGCGTCGTCGGCGTTGGTGAGGATGAACAGTTCGTCGCCACGGTCGGCCAGCGAATATTGCACGCCTTCCTCGCGTGCCGCGACCAGGCGCGGCGGTGCGTCGGGATGGGCGAGGTCGATCAGCCGCTGCTCGGAGGTCTCGTGGTCGCCGCCCGCGACGACGCAGAAGCGCCCGCTGGTGCTCTCGTGCAGATGGGTGAACCAGCCGGAATCCTGCTCTTCGTAAACCAGCGTGTCGTCTGCCTGCCCAGTGCCGAGCTTGTGCCGCCACACCTGCATCGGGCGGTGATTGTCGTCGAGCTTCACGTAGAAGAACGACGTTGCGTCCTTGCTCCAGACCACGCCGCCGTCGGTCTCCTCGACGACGTCGTCGAGGTCCTTTCCGGTCGCCCAGTCGCGCACGCGGATGGAGAAATATTCCGAGCCTTTGGTGTCGGCGCTCCAGGCCTGCAGCCTGTGGTCATTCGAGTGCCGGCTGCCGCCGAATTTGAAATAGGTGTGGTCCTTGGCGAGCGCATCGCCGTCGAGCACGATGTGGCCCTCGCCGCCATCGCGCGGCATGCGGCCGAACAGCTCGTGCTGGCCGCCTTCGCGGAATTTGCGGAAATAGGCGAAGGGACCATCCGGCGACGGCACGCTGGAATCGTCCTCCTTGATCCGCCCCCGCATCTCGCGCACCAGCGTCTTTTGAAGCGATGAGGTGTGGCCGAGCAGGCTCTCGGTGTAGACATTCTCTTCGTCCAGATATTTGCGGATGTCGGGATCGAGCACCGCGGGGTCGCGCAGCACCTCCTGCCATTTCTCGTCCTTCAGCCAGGCATAGTCGTCGGTCACGGTGATCCCATGCCGCGTGAAGGAATGCGGCCGGCGCGGGGCGACGGGGGGCTGGGAAGGTGGTTTGGCTTGTGTCACTCGATCCTCATCATGTCACGTTCGCGCGCGGCTTCTTCTTCACCGCGCCCCGCTTGCGGGGAGAGGGTTGGGG
>NZ_JBVVPQ010000116.1:0-14254 GCF_055811695.1 Bradyrhizobium sp. MI1.3
CCGGCAGCCTGCCGTTCGTCTCGATCGCGCTGAGGAACCCGATATCGTGTAAAGATTGCAGGACATCATCGAACCACCACAGTGGTTCTGAGCACGTTCATTGCTTGTGCCATGCAGATGATGGAGCGTCTACTACAAGATCCGGTAGATGCCAAAACCAACTTGAGGCTCTAGGGTCTGGCCGCGTTTCCCCGCCGATCATCATCCCGAGAAGTGAACGCAACCGGCACGATGCTCAACCAAAGGGCGGAACGGCACAATATGACTAGCAGAACCTGGGGGCTACCCTCGAACACCTCAGTCAGTATTCGCTACAACTGACGGGAGGCGTATGCCCAGGCAAAAATCAGCTTTGAAAACGTCAACCTATCCAGGCGATCACGGCGTGCCAGAGCAGATCCAGAGAGGATTGCGCTGAGTACGCCATCGTCGAATTTGGAAAAATTCACTCGTCCGTGAATGGACCGAATACAGAATTCGCCCTCGACAGCAAGCGTAATGTGATGCCAAAGAAAAAACAGCACGTCGATCTATCGGACCAGAATCTCTTGAGTCTTATCCTGCGGCTCGCCATTCCGTCTGTTGTTGGATTATCGATCCATGCGCTGCAGCAGGTCGTCAACGCGATCTTTGTTGGCGCCCTAGGCGCGCAGGCGATCGCAGCTGTTAGCATGACCTTGCCGATCGTGGTCCTGCTCGCCGCAGCCGGACAGGGGATCGGTGTTGGAGCAGCGTCGTTCATATCTCGTCATCTGGGCGCTCGTGAGTACCTAGAAGCGAGTCGAGGCGCAAGCACGGCACTCGCGCTCGCCGCTCCGATCGGTATCATAGTCACCCTCACTCTGCTTCCAAATCTGCCAGGGATATTTGCAACGCTCGGAGCAACCCCAACCATCATGCCCGTGGCGCTCGACTACGCGGGAACGGTTTTGTTGGGGTGCACCCCGATGCTACTAAATACCGTCAGCGGGTTCATTGTAAGAGCCGAAGGCTATACACGATTTAGCATGTGGGTGATGATGACCGCGTTTATCCTGAACGCTGTGCTTGATCCCGTCTTCATATTTTCACTTGACCTTGGCGTGCGAGGCGCAGCCCTCGCAACGCTGGTGTCTCAGATCTCTGCTGTCGGACTGTATATCGCGTATTTTACGAAGCTTGGCGGGACGGTTCTCGTCAGGATATCTCACATATCATTGCGAGCAGACCGCATCAGACAGCTCGCGTTGGTAGGCGCGCCGGCGACAATGACGAGTATCTTATCTGCTCTTGCGGTTATGCTCTTGTACGGAGCTGCTGCGCCGTTCGGCGACGATTCCATCGCCGCGGTTGGAATAGCTGTGCGTATCTTGATGGTCGGCGCACTGCCTATCACCGGGTTCTGTATTGGCGCTCAAGCTATCCTGGGTTTCGGTTGGGGCGCACGCGACTATGCTCGTATATTGAGGGCTGCGAAGTTCATGCTCTTCGTGACGATCGCATTCTCGGTGCTGTATTCTGCGGCCGTTGTGATTTTTGCAAGGCCTTTAGTGAGCCTATTTAGCGATAACGAGTACGTCACCGAAATTGCCGTCTCGACCTGCATCGTGTTCCATCTCTTCTTTGGACTGTTTGGGGTGCAGAGTTTCGTGACGGCAATGCTTCAGTCATTTGGGAGAGCGCGCCTCAGTGCAATTGTGTCCTTGGCCAGGCAGGGGTATCTCTTCATACCGGCCGTACTGTTATTCCCGCTGGTAGCGGGCTTTAACGGACTGTTAGCCAGTCAAGCGCTCGCAGAGCTTGGCGCCGGAATAATCGCTCTCATCGTCATGTTCAACCAGTTCGGCGAGCTCAGACGAGCGCTCCGCCACGGTCCTGAAGAGCGATCGGGATAGCGGGTTGAGCTGAGAACGGATATGATCGAGGCACAGATCATTGGGCGCTAGCCTCCTGGGAGGCTCGCCGTTAAAGCGTGATGGGACTAGCTTCGATAGCCTGAGTTTTTGAGGTAGTTGGCGCATTCTTCGACTGTAAATGCATAAAGGAGTTCGCCGATGGCGGCGCAGACCGCATCGACGGTTCGTGCGGCTGCCTTGCGGAGCAGATGCTTGAGTTTGGCAAAGACTCGTTCGATGGGGTTCAGGTCGGGTGAGTATTTTGGCAGGAAGAAGAGCTTTGCTCCGGCGAAGCCGATGAGCTGGCGCACGGCTTTGCTTTTGTGGCTGCCGAGATTGTCCGGGACGACGATGTCGCCGGGCCGAAGGGTCGGCAGGAGAACCTTCTCCACATAGATCCGGAAGCTCACGCCATGATTGGTCCCTCGATGAACCATGGCGCATCGATCCGGTCATGGCGCAGGGCCGCCAGAAAGGTAATGGCTTTCCAACCCATCTGGCCCCGAGCAACGCTGCCGGTCTCATCGACCCGCTTCATCCAGCCGATCGCCGTGCTGATCGCCACTCCAAACTGCTTGGCGGCCCGATTGCGCGCCCTAACGGCCAAATTAAGGGCGTCAGCTCTTACGGCATTGATATCGGCGAAAGGCTGGAAGTCGAAGCGCCCCAAGGCAGTGGCAATGTGGTCGGCCGTGAAGCGGGGGTGATCTCAATCGAGAGCTGACTATCACACCAGTAACATGCGGTGTTTCCGAATTGGTGAATGGAAATGCGAACCCCCTTTGCGCTTTGCTACTCTATGGCAAGCAGCTAAATGCAATGGCGCCAATACAAGAGGTGATGCTAACTTTTGCTACAAACCAGGTAAACACTGGCACGGTCATCGACAAGGCCTACAGCCAGAGCATCTTGATTGACCTTACCTTATACTCAAACCGAATGTCGCATACGACATAAACAACGTCTAGGAGTGGGGAAACTTCAGCTGGGCCCAGTCGATACGACGGATGAGATTCTGACGCGCGCAGCTGCCTCTCGGCATCGGATGGGTTTTCCGTGCCTCAGTGCCGTCTTGAATACGGCAGCGAACGAACGAAAAAATGTTGGGCCAGTGTTCACCTGCGGGACTCGATCACGCCTCGTGAATGTATCATCAGGTGAATCAGGCCGTAACCAGCTATCGGAGAACTTGCACATCTTGATCGGGCTACCGGCCGAACAGGATGTGAAGATTGGCGGAGGCCAGGACGGCCCCACGCGAATGGTTAGAATACGTTATCGACGATGTCTTACGTGTTTGCTGACTTTGCCGATCACTGCCCCTGGCACTACGGCCGGGCGCGTCCGTATAAGCACGACTTGAAGAGAGGCCGGAGCACTGACCTATGGACAAGCGGCCTCTCGATCGTGGCGCATCGTCTCATCCGCCGCATCGGGTTGGAGACAGGGCGATGGCGAGTTGGCTGTGGCATGACCTTCGTAGGTTGATCCTCTGGCGTTGTGCATCGACTCGCGGCATGCTCGTGAGCCCTTCGCGTACAAGGGCAAGTGCAGAATCGCGGCTCATGCGGCATTCTCGGGATAACGGGTGCTCTCGTGCAGCATCTGCAAAACCGCGCTACGGTTCAGAAGTCCGCGGTCGATCGCGATTTCGATGAAGGGCCGCATTTGCTCAGCGGCTGTAAGCACAAGTGTCGATACCTGTTCATAACCAAGGCGCGGTACGAACACGGTCGCAAGAGCCGAAGATTGCATCAAGTTGCTGAGCGACCGTTCCCGGTCTGCCCGGATCCCCGAGATGCATTGGTCGGCAAATATTCTGGCCGATCGCGTCAAAAGCTCGATCGAATCGAAGAGGCGCGAGGCGATGACTGGCTCGAAGTGATTGATTTCGAGTTGGCCGCTCAACGCTGAGAGAGATACTGCGGCGTCGTTGCCCACGATAGCGAACGCAACTTGCTGGATCATCATCGGCAGGACTGGATTGAGTTTACCTGGCATGATCGAAGAACCGGGCTGGAGAGCGGGCAACCGCAATTCGCCAAGCCCCGTATTTGGCCCAGAGGAAAGGATGATCAGGTCAGAGGCGATTTTCGCCATTACCTCTGCTGCGATGCGGATTTCCGACGACACGCGTGCGAAGGCGTCGGCGTTCTGCATGGCATCGAACATGTCGTCGCCTGGGCGTACCGCGTGGCCCAAGATTGCCGCAAGATGTCCATGAACGGCACGGCGATAGCCCGGCACTGCTCCGAGCCCGGTGCCAATCGCAGTGCCTCCGAGGGGAAGCACCATCAATTCCTGGCGCGCCACGGACAGCTTCAAGGAGAGCCGCTTGATCGCTGATGCGTAACCGCCGAACGCCTGACCGAGCGTCATCGGCTGGGCGGCCTGCATGCATGTGCGGCCGACGCGCAATACGTCAGCGAATACAATGGCCCGCTCCGAAAGAGCGGCCGCCACCTGGTCCAGCGCACCCACCAGATCGCCGGACTTTTCGTGCGCCGCCAACTTGAGCGCCGAGGGCAGCACATCGTTCGTCGACTGGCATAGGTTCACGTGATCATTTGGATGGATCACGTCGTACCGACCGGGCTTTTCACCGACAATTTGCAGGGCCCGGTTCGCCAGAACCTCGTTCATGTTCATGTTGATTGATGTGCCGCCGGAGCCTTCGAGCAAATCGATGATAAACTGCCCATCGTGTTTACCAGCAATGACCTCGTCCGCCGCCGCGATTAGTGCTCCTGCTACTTTGGCGTCGAGGGCTCCGAGCTCACGGTTGGCCGCCGCGGCAGCGCGCTTGATGCGCGCTAGTGCCCGAAGAAGTGCCGGCTGATCACCGAGCTTCTGGAGTGAGATGTCGAAATTCTCGCTCCCACGCAGGGAGGCCAATCCGTACAGGGCGCGCAGCGGCAGCTCGCGCGTTCCTAGACTGTCTATTTCGGTGCGAGTCGCTGACATCTCTGATCCCGGGGTTCGGACGCTACGCAAACAACTCTCTCCGAGGACGGGCGAGAGTTAAAGCTAAGATCGGAGATGTTATGGAGGCTAATAAGTATGATTAATTAGGGTTATATTGTCCGTCGAGAGTCCGGGTGGGCCACCCGCAACGCACCGGCAGGCGCGTCCTCGTGAGCGAGCGGATCCAACACGATGCTGCCGACGGAACGAGCCATCCAGGGAATTTGAGCCGCGATCTGGGGCAAGGTCCAGTTCCGCAGGAGCACACGAGTATCATCCGCTATTCGCGCAGCCAACGTGTCTAATCCGCCTTGCTTAGTCACCAACGCGATCGTGCGCGAGAGGCCGGTCGCCGGCAATGGCATGACTTCGAGCGCCGGTCGATGGACGGCAGCCTGCAATATGCACAGGGGTGTTGTAATCGCCACGCCCATGCCATTGGCGACCATCGAAAGTAGCGAGTCCGACGTGTCGAACGACATCGTCTGCGGATGCTCTATCCTTAGACGCCGGAGATGACGTTCAATTTGCGTTCCCATGTGCGAACGCGCGGTGTAGCGGATAAGTCGGTGCTCGAGTAGTAGGTCGTCCAGTGGACGATCGCGAAGAGTATCCGCCCAGGCAATCGGTGCTACCAGGAGGAATGGCTCGCGCAATAGCGGTAAGCGGGTAACTTCGTCAACGCCCTCCATTGGATCCGATGTGACAGCTGCATCGATCTCGTTGCGCACAATGCCTCGGCGTGCGCGGGTACCAGCCCCGAATACGCGCTCACGCGAAGCGCGATTGAACCCGCCATGAGGCTGCGGACCAACAGTGGTCCCACTGTGGACGCGAACGTGTCGATCATCCCGAGCCGAAGGTCCTCGCGTTCGGGACGCGCTGCGGCGGCCCGCATTTCCTCGACAGCTCGTCCGACGCGCAGGGTTATCTCGCGCATGTGGGTGAGCAGAGCTTGCCCCGCCTCCGTGGGCTCAAGGGGACGACGATCGCGACGGACGAGGGACGCGCCAATATGCGCCTCCGCGCGCTTCATCGCTTGTGAAACGGCCGATTGAGTGATGCCAAGTCTGAGGCCGGCCGCGCTCATGCTGCCCTCTTCGATGACGACGGCCGCGACTTCCAGTACACGCAAATCAGCCAAACTAAACATAGGAAGCTTACGCTAATGGATTTTTATCGGGTGTGCCACTAGTCCGTTTTCTCAGTTGCGGCGAGTCAATCTACTCGACAGGTTGGCGCACCGGAAACTCGCGCTTACTGCGCAAACAGCCGATTCCAAAGCCGCAGCGGTGGAAATGTTCGATGACACTTCATTTATCCACATTTCCAACCGCTCCAATTTCGGCGCAGAGTTCGATCCGGTGTGTCTGGAGAGTCCGCGCCAGATGACAACATTTCCGGGTGGCGGATCGGCGGCCCTGGCAGGTCGCCACCCAATTGTGCAAGTTCGGTCAAGTAGAATGCGGGGGTTCCAAGGCGACCTCGTCGAATGCCGACGTCCTTGATGAGTTCATCGAGGAATACGATCTCGGTGTCCGTGAAGGCGATCTTCGGTGATGCGTCCGGGCCGTACGATTGAGCATGATGAGCCAGAGGACGCGCCAGCTGAGAGGGCAGACGACCGCCATCAAACTAGCGAGCCGCTCCGCGGTCCGCAGTTTTGAGTCCTCCGCCCTGCAGCCCGATTTTAGGAGCTTCTGGAACAGCTCGGTTTTCGTGCACGCACCTATTGTATCATGGACGTAGCCGCGCCTCTCTCTATCAACGATGAGTGCGCCGCCTTTGTCCACGAGGTCAGAAGTTGACGCGATGGCCGCCGAGCATGAGCTCCCTCTTGAGCCTGTGGTTATGGCCGACGCAGGCATCGATGTGTAGGTGTTCGCGGATATGGGTATCCGCAGACACGTCCGACGAATGGCCGATGATCCAATGCGACGACCATCCCGAAACGAGTGAAGCGACCTGCCACAATGCGTTCAAGCGCGTAAACTTGATCTAGAGGCCGCGCCGATCTTGCGTCTCGTCTTCGGCACCATCATGCGAGTTCATTGACAGTAAGCCGAGTTCTAGACCATGGCCTGGAGATCCCAGTGGGTCTAAGGACGCAATTGATCGAAGTCGATGCTTGGAATGCAATTGTGATGCTGGTGAGCGCTCAATCAGGAAAGCACGCAAATAGACATCGTCAGCTTGCTCATTCGCGCAGGAAGGCGATGATGGCTCAGCTGCTCGGCAGTGCCTCGGAACAGCCAGCAAAGAGCGCCTTCGGTTGAGCGCGATAGGACCGATCATCGAGAAGCGCGTCACACGCCAGCGTGAAGACGCTCACGGGATGAAGAAGGCGAGCTTGTCCGTCTGTCGGGTAGCGTCAATTATGATGCTAGAATGCGGGGTAATCTCAGGACAGAGACATTGTTGTGTGGAAAGAATGCAAAAGTGTCCCGCAGTGCAGTAGACCGCTCGACCGAATGCTCCTCGCAATGCCGCAACGGCGCAATCGCTCGAGATGTTCGCGTACATCGCGAGAAACTTCGATGCCGAGTTCCTCAACGAGTTCTCGGGCAAGGCCTGGCGTGGTGTTTCACCCCCTTTGACCGGTCCGCCTGGCTGCACGAACATTTTGGTCAACGCTCGCGTACCAGCGGAAGGTTTCGTGCGACATTCGTGGTAGGGCACGCGGCGATCCGCGCGGTGCGCACGGCTGCGGCGTTATCCATCAAGCAACGCCCCCTTTTTTAGATCACCCTCTGGGGCTGCTTGCGGGAGAACTATCAGCAGAGGGATGATGACGACCAGACCAGCTGCCAGCATCACTCCTGATGGGCCGGCTACAGTCAACATCTGGGCGCCAAGGACGGCTCCGAAGCCGATGGCCGAATTGATGACCGCCGAGTGCATCGCGGCAGCAGTCATCACTGTCGAACCGGCGGCGCGCAGGATCCAGGTCTGGAGTCCCGCGAACAGCGCCGCGACGGCAGCGCCCCAGATGACCAGCAAGACAAGGACCCGGCCTGTCCCCAAGTGGGGACCAAACCATCCAAGGCCAACGAGCGCCAGACACAGAGCAAGCAGCCCCGCAGTGATGATGGGTTTTATGAAGCGGTCGATGAGGACGCCCGCCAGGATGTTCCCCAGGAATCCTGCTCCGCCAAAGCCGAACAACAGCGCGCCAATCATGACTTGGGCAACGTTTGGAATCTCGCTGAGGAATGGTTCTATAAATGTGTACGCCCCGAAATGCGCCGCCGCCATGAATGTCGTTACGGCATAGATCCCCAACAGGTCATGCCTGCGGCAGACTGATCCAAGCTCTCTCCATCCCGCTGGCGTCCCGGCCTGCATTTTAGGAAGAACTGCCACCATCAGGGCTGAGGTGATCAGTCCGATGGCACCAATTAATCTGAACGCTGCACGCCATCCGCTCACCTGACCGACGAAGTTCGCGAGCGGCACGCCAACAACGGTCGCCATCGAGATCCCGCCGAATACGATTGCCATCGCAACACCCATACTGCGGGACGGCGCAATCTTAGACGCAACCGCAGCCGCCATGGCCCAATAGAAACCGTGAACGACAGCGCCCACCGTGCGTGCCAGCAACAACCCTTCGAAAGTGTGAGACATCGTCGCCGCAAACGTTGTTGCGGAAAGGATAAGAGTCAAGGCGATGAGTAGCGGCTTGCGAGGAAACTTCTGAAGCAGAACGGGCGACAACAGAGCGCTGGCAGCACCGATCCAGGCATAGAGGGCCACCGTGAGCCCGACCGCTGCCTGATCTCGTCCGAGGTCGCGTGCAATCTGAGACAACAGCCCGATAGGTGCTATCTCTGCCAAGACGATGTGAAACGAGGCGATGCCTAGCACGATGACGGCGAGCCAGATGCGGAGCGAAGATTCTGTGCCGTCACTCGTCATTATTAAACATCATTGTACGAAGGATCCGCCCGTTTGATTTGTCGATGATCAGCCGCTGCTTGTACGCATTTTTCATCCATGGACGTGGCGCCGCATGGCATGGGCGTCTCTCCGGATGTTAATGAATCGGTGGTATCCGATCGTTACGGTTGCATGGGTCGTTCTCTCCATCAACCGCGAGAGTTGATAGTTGACACACGACAAACGGCACTCGGTGTCCTCGACTGGTGTCCTGAGTGGGACTGTCGTTCCGGCCGGCATCGTGAAAGAGGGCCTGACCTTACTCGAAGAGCTGCGTCGCTCGCCACCAGGCGCTGCGCTTCGCCAACCCCGCCAAACGAACGGTGCAATAGCATCGTGATGCCTTTCGTGCGCTCGGACGGCCTGCAGATTGCCGAGCTGCCAACACCGAGGAGGAGGTCTCACTCACGATGTTCCGGCACTGCTTCGGCAGCTTTAGCAGGGCGCTCGCGGATCATGATCTCCGGGGAGCCGCCATTGCCTCGCCTGCGTACGCGCGCGCTGGGTGTCAATCGGCCCTTTAATTGCGGTTTGTTGTCAAACTTACATTTCTGAACTCGCCCACGGCACGGTGGTAGTGCTCGCGCCGTCGGAGCTGGTCCGGATTGCGGAGACGGCGCGGGCCGGCTGATACGTGCATTGGATCGCCGGGGCTGGTTGAGGTCTTCGCTGGGATCATGGTCCTTTCCGAGGTCGCGCAGCGCCTCATGATGATGTCGGGGTCGGGCGCCTCAACGTTTGCAGCGGAGTGCGGACGAGCCGCCACCACCTGATTGACGAGGTCGCCACAACACCGTCCCAGCGGGACATCGCCAGTCCGGCAGACCGGACCAGGAACTCTACAAGATCGGATCAGGCTTCCTTCCCCTGGCCCCAGTCGAACGATGTGCCGTAGACCCAGATACAGTGAAGAAGGATGGCGAGTTTGGGCGCGATGGCGACCTTTGCCTTTCGAATGCCAATCCGCTTAGCGAGCTTCATGCCCCAAGCCTTAAGAGAGGACCATTTCTTCGTTCGATGAAGCAGGACGATCGCCGCCTCGTACAGGTAGGTTGGGAGAAGACGGTCGCCCCATCCTGATTTCTTGCCCGGTTTCGCCAGAGGGGTTGCGTCGAGGCGTAAGACCCAGATAGGCGCCGACGCTTGATACCGATCGGAAGCGCGATGTTTCAAGGTGCCGTCGCATGCGCTGGTTAAATTAGGAGGACGGATCGAGCTTTAGCATTGATGCTAGCAGCCGCTCCGGCTTTGAATCCTCAAATGGGCTTCAACGCGCGATGCCAACGGGCCGTATGTTGGTCCGTGCGAGGCACGGATCGGTGGTGGACGCCTGAAATGTCCCGGCTCAGAAAAAATCCCCTAGGAATTCCGATAGGTGAGTTCGGCATTGCCTTCGTGCATCTCAAAATTTGATTTTCAGTTCTAGCCGGTTCGCTGCGCCAAGAGGATTGCCAACCTCCAGGACGAGAGGCTCTAGGTCGGAGAGCGATCCCATAATGGCGTGGCGACCGGACGAGCACTCAACCAAAGTTGGCCCCGCCCAATTAAGGTAAATTCAATCCAGCCCTGCCCCGACAATTATTGATGTGAGGTAAACGATCATCGCCGCTGCGTGACGAGCTATCATTTCTCGGCGAGGATCATCCAGCACTTGAAGGGCGACTACGCGGTTGCAGCTTCAGCGTACGCGCCAGGCGTGTGGCTGAGAAGAGCGCGGCGAGCGCATGCACAAACGCGGCCGCAGGTGCGGCGTCGTGCTCCCCGAGATCCCCGAAGACTCCTGATGGAGTGCGTTGACGAGCCTGCCCAGAATCTACGAATTGCCTGGTTGTGAGCCCTCGAGGCTGGCGACCTTGACCGGATCCAACGTCCGGCGAAGGGAGACGCGCAGCAATAGCCTGATATCGTAGCCCTCTCGACTCGAGAGTCCTTGCTTCGCTTCCCATCCCTTCGTTGGTCCACACTGTTGAACTCGCGCCGCAGCACGGTATCGGGTTTGATCAGCGCCGGCGCCACCACCTCCAGTCCAGGATGATCGGCGAGGATGACCTTCCGACCAATAAGCCGCTCGCGAGCGCCTTCAAATCGCGCTATGACGAGCGGGCGGACTGACTGTTACCCGTCTACCAAACGGGACAAAGAGGCGATGCGCTAGCGAGCATCGCTAGCTACGTTCTCTTGTATTCGGACCCGCGAAACGTCGAAAATTGGCGAGAAATGAAACGACCCCAGTGCTTAAAGCGGCTGGGGTCGTTCCGAGGTAAGCGCCAGACTTGGGCGGGGGGCTGAGGCCAGACGCCTACGACATGAAATCAGACACGCAGATTTTCCGCACTGCTTTTACCACGCCTCGGGTCGACTTTAAGCTCGTAAGAGACTGCCTGCCCTTCCCGCAGCCGCTCCCATCCGGCTGAATGAAAGCCGAAACCCTTCGTCGCATTTCACAACACCGCTCGCCACTCCCGTCTCCCATTTGAGCAATACTGTAGAGTAGTTCTGGTCGGACCATTCGGGCGGCAACGATTCGCGCACTGACGCACAATCTCCGCTGCTTCGGCGTCAGCGTAGTTCGCTTGAGGAGTTCGTGTATGGCGAGCCTGGGCGATCATGCTTTCATGCCAGAGACCAGGCACAGCCGACGGGTTTGACCCAGGTCGCATCGTTCTGATCTTCCATCCTGTTGCGTCACTTGGGCGACGAAGGTCACGTGGGTGGGTTCTCCTAGCAGGGAAGCCGCGAATTTCATCGGCCCAAATGGCTCATCGGCCACTATTTTGCGGACAAGCAGCGGCCTCGCAACTACCAAAAGGGGTAGCTGGACGAGCGTACCGCACCAAATTAGCATGCTCCCATGACTGTTCGGAGAACATGGAAGATGAACTGGAAGAAGGAACTGGAGGCGCTGGTTCAACAATCCGCGGCACTCCTAGAACGCGCACGGAGCGTAGCGCCTATTCCAAAGCTGATAGCACCCATCGCGCCAATCGCAAAAGCTTCCCCACCCGATTCTCCCCCGCGGTTGAGCTGGGACACCTCCGAGCGAGAGCACATCAGCAAACGAGTTGCGAATTTCAGAGCGCATCAAGAGCGCGTGCGCCGCGAGCGCGACGAATATTTTTCCCGCACGATGCAACGGACACGGGATCTCGCGAGAGGCCACGGCTCCGACGAACAGATGTAGGCGGTCGGAGAGTCGCGCAACTTTGCTAACAATCCGCCAAATCGCGCCAGAAGAATCGACTGCGGCCGACCACCGGCTGGGAACGGCGAGTAGCCGTGAGAGTCGTACGAGTCTCCAAGAGACGCCCGTCACAGCCCATCTGAGGATTGCCGCCCGCTGAGGATTGCCGCGTGGTGTCCTCACGCCATAGGTTGCCCTCGTACTGGATGCGCTGGGGGGCAACCACGCGATCGTTGTAGTGGCGCCGCCGACGCCCACACGAATCTGGTGCATGGATTTCGCACCGCCGAGAAGGCGTGGGTGTTGACCCTGCCCCTCGGGCTTAATCCAGTTTGAAGTTCGTTCTGGCCGAAGACGAGGACCAGAGCATGCAGCACGTTCGAGATCGGAAGGCCCGATCTGCTGGCTCGGCGCGTGAGGCAGAGACACGAGATGTGCGCATCGGGGAAGAATTGAGATCAGACGCGCTTCACTGGAGATCGCGATAGGCATTTTGCTGCATCGGACGGTTGTTGTCGCGCAGTGTGAAAGCACGGAGTCGACATCGTCCGCGATGATCGAGACGCTGGGAGCGAAATGACGAATGATGATCGTCGTGCACGGCATGACTTGGCTCACGATGTGTCGCATCGGAACGGTGATGTTCGAGGGATGGAGCGTCTGAAGCTGTGTCGAAAGCGCTCAATGATGCGCATGACGCCACCACAATCCGGACAGGCAGGAACTTCGGCCCAGGTTTGAGCTTCCGAATCCACAGGCGGCGGCTGGCTGTCGTGTGGGGCTGTCTCATGATCGAGAAGTTCGCGGCAAAGGGCGAGCTTGGCAGCGCGATTGGTTGGCCATGAAGCCGAAGTGGCGGATGCGATGGAAACCGTCGGGCAGCGCATGAAGCAGGAAGCGGCGAATGAACTCGTCGGGCTTGAGCTTCATGATCTTTGTCGCGCCGTCCCGGCGGTAATCCTTCCATGTGAAGGCAACATGATCGTTGTCGGGTGCGACGAGCCGGCTGTTGGCGAACCGCGACGCGATGGGTGTAGCGGCCGAGATAGGCCAGCACCTGTGCGGGTCCGCCGAAGGGCCGCTTGGCGTAAGCAACCCAGTTGACGCGCTGCATGGCTTTGATGCGACCAGCGAAAGTGTCGAGTTCGGCAAGAGAAGCAAGATCGCCGAAGAAGCGCAAGGCGCCGGCGTGGAAGGCCCCGATCAGGCGTTTGAGAAAAAGACAGCGAAAGAGCCGGGACAGCGGTTTGACGGCCAGGAAGAAGTTCGGTCGGCTGGCGATCCAGCGTGTTCCATCAGGTGACGGGCCGCCGCCCGGCACGACACAGTGAACGTGGGGATGATGCGTTAGCGATTGTCCCCAGGTGTGCAGGACCGCGACGCCGCCGATCTCCGCGCCGAGCCGGCGCGGATTGGCAGCAAGCGGCGGTCATCGCCTCGGCGGCGGCCCTAAACAGGATGGCATAGACGACCGCCTTGTTTTGGAAAGCAATCGCGGCGACGCCGCGCTAGGCGAATTTGGCGATCTGGCGGCCAAGCGCAGGGAGATGGTACCACTCATTGCGGCTTATTTCGCGGCTGCCGGCAAGAGGCGAGATGCGATTGTCGATGTTGCAGCGATGGCCGACTTTGCCGCGCTCCATTCGCTTACCGCCTCTATCGCGACGAATATTCAGACGGAGGTGGAAACGCTGGAGGCTGAGGCGCTGGCAGATGACAAGGCCGCGGCCAACGATGGCAATCGCGCTGTGGATCGGGCGCGACGCGACGCGCTCAAGGATCGCAAGAAATTTTCTGACGATCTCGCCGTGGTTCTAGCGCGTCTGACGGATTTGGAAGAGCGCCGCAAGCTTCTCACATGCTGCGATGTCGTCGAGACTGGTTCAGTCTCCCGGCAGATGACATCGCTGCGACGCAGCCTCGTCATGGAGAATCTCGAGAAACGCATTGTTGCCGAGATTGAGGCTTTGGCGCTGACGCACATTCCGTTTGCCGTCAATGATCGAAGCCAGGATGGGCAAAGCTATTTCGAGGTTGGGCTCGACGCGGCCAAAGCCACCCCGAACAGCAAGGTTCTGAGCGAAGGTGAGCAGCGCGCGCTTGCACTAGCCTGTTTTCTGGCAGAGGTCGGCGGAGACACATCGCGCCAAGGTATGATCATCGACGATCCGGTATCGTCTCTCGATCACGTTCGCATCAGGCGGGTGGCCGCGAGACTTGTGAAAGAAGCGGCCGCGGGACGCCAAGTCATCATCTTCACGCATAATCTTCTGTTCTTCAATGAGGTGGTTGACGC
>NZ_JBVVPQ010000117.1:0-14136 GCF_055811695.1 Bradyrhizobium sp. MI1.3
AGGACCCTAGCATCATCGAAAAACGCCGCCAAGTGCTCGCTGCGACGATGAAGCCGAAAACCGAGGAGTCCGACGAGTTCTAACGGTTAACTGGAAAGATCAGCGCGCTGCGGCCTACCGCGTAGGGTTACTGCGATACAGACTCTGGATAGTCTTCCGCGCGATACGAGATCAAAAGATCAGAGGGGCCCGAGCGCGAGCGCCAGACTTTCCTCCATGTTAAAAGGAGCGCGCCAGCCGATCGATAACGCCGATGAAGTATCCATCTCCAATGAACCAAACAAGCTATCGCGCAATGTCGGCTTGAGGGTTTTTACCGCCAGATCGAGAAACTTGGGCGGGATAGGTAACAGAATGGCGGGTTTATTCAAAGCGCGTCCTATTTGCCGAATAAATGCTGCTGTAGATATTTGTTCTGCGTCTGCAACAAGATACGCTTTGCACATCCCTCTCTGCTCGATATCGAGCAACATCGAAATAAACGAGCTAAGATTTTCAACGCCAATGAAGGATCTTCGGTTATCGACACGTCCTAGGGGAAGCGGCAGTCTTAGTTTGAGGGCAGTGACCAATTGGCGGAAGTTCCCGCCTGCATCGCGTCCGTAGACCAGCGGGGGACGCACAATAGAAACGCCCATTTTGAACTCCGCTGCGAGTTCTTGAAGACCGTGCTCCGCAGCGGCCTTGGACTGACCGTAAACACCACGAGGGCACAATTTATCATTTTCATGAAACGGAGCTCGTCCATCAGTGCAGCTACCATTGACTAGTATGCTACTTAAAAAAATGAACCTCCGCACGTTCGCTCGATGGGCAGCGCGCGCCAGCTGCAGAGTTCCTTCTGAATTTACCAAATTGTAGAGCTCACCGGCATGCTCCTCGTTGGCACGATGGACACGCGCCGCCAAATGAACGACAGCATCAACACCAGCCACAGCCGCTTCCCAATCAGTGGCTGGTCCAATCGAACCTATTGCTATGCTGTTGTCACCAGCTGTGCCGGTGCGGACCGCGCGGCGAACCGCGTAACCTCGCTCCTCAAGCATCTGCACGAGAATCCGTCCTATAAATCCATTTGCGCCGGTCACAAGTACAGTTGACTTTTTCATGCTTGATTAACTCGTTCCTCCTAATGCATGTGCTTCTAATTCATTGATTGAAAATAGCCAACCGACTTGAAAACATGGCACCCTCTCCTTGCACGGAGTTGTGGTGAGTAGCGCTACCCTGCAAGCCGGCCTAGCCTCGGGGCTAATCCGGTTCGAAGTTCGCTCTGGCACAAGAAGAGGACCGGAGCATAAGGCGCAGCTCGTTCAAGAGCAGATCATCAGGATTTTGATGGAGCACCGGCCTCCGATGGACGATCTGTGCCCCTAGTCTAGCACGGCGTCAGCGACGCCAGCATTTAAAAAATTAGGCAAGTTCGGCGGGATGTACGTGTGAACGCCATGCTGAACACTTCTGCGCAGAAGGACCTCCAAGGAAAGAAGTGGCGACGCGCGCGGCGAAACGGAAAGCTGTCGCTCATCTGGTGGATGCTGATGAGCGAACGGCGGGCGGGAGAAGCCGAAGCCCGTCGGCTGCTGCAGCATGACCGTGAAATATCGGACGACCGGGCCGAGGATAGCAGCCTTCGTCAGCGCATGGGGCGGTTGCCCAGCAAC
The DNA here is from genome assembly GCF_055811695.1 of Bradyrhizobium sp. MI1.3. Taxonomy (NCBI): domain Bacteria; kingdom Pseudomonadati; phylum Pseudomonadota; class Alphaproteobacteria; order Hyphomicrobiales; family Nitrobacteraceae; genus Bradyrhizobium; species Bradyrhizobium sp. MI1.3. Next base: position 1,665 of record NZ_JBVVPQ010000117.1, read on the forward strand.
ACTGCCACTTCGGCTACCGGCCGCGTGTTCTGCTCAAGCGGGAGGTGTATCTGATCAGCCACAAAACGCACCTCCGACCCTATCGGGTGGAGAAGCTGACGGTGCGCCGTCGTGGTGGCCGAAGCGGCCATCGGGACCAGGGTGCCGTTCGAGTTCGCAATGACCTGTCAACCGCGCCGAGATCTAGTGCTGCGCCATGCCGAAGGCTGCGCGCCAGCTCTCGCTCCCACCACTCAACGAGGCAAATGCAACGGGCTACTCAAACTGGATAAAACATCGGGCAAGGTCAGAGACCAGCGGACGTGGCAGGCAAGGCTCAGGTTCAACACTTCCGCCCGCCTGGCGATCGCCACATCCTGCTCGCCTCGATCATCGCTTTAGGCCCAACAACCCCGCCTCGGTGAGCGTCTTTCTCCAGCGTCAGCTTCCCGATCCCGGCATGCAGCGACTCACATGGATGGCGGTAGGGCCTAGGCATTTGCCTAGCCCTAGACCGAACACATCGGCGGCTTCCTCAATCTGCGCCTTCTGTGAGTTGACCTGATTGGGACGCACGTCGAGTGCTCCGCCAACTGAGCCAATGTTCCATGGCCCTTAAGTGGGCAAGCGCACCTCGCGCTGAAAGCCGGTGCGGTTCCGGCGTGTTCGTCCCATTGACTCTCCCGACTCCGGCGAATCTTGCGCTTCCTCCAAGGAGAACCGCCACTCATGGTGCTGTTCAGATTTGCGGAACCCGCTCTCGTGGTGATAAAACTGCGCAGAGGGGGAAACCAGTGGCTTGGACAGACCAGATTGTGCTCCGTAGAAGCCAGATCAATGATGGTCCGAGGCTCACCCTTCTCATTTGGTGTTTTCTCGTTCTATTGTGCGTCTCAATGGTCTTGGTCTCGCGCGATGTGTCGCCATCTTTCAACCTTAGGTATGACCATGAGAACGTCCTTCGCGCCACGCTTTCGGTCGGCGTTTTTTGCTGTTGTGTTCCGCTGCTCGTCAACATCCGGGGCATCTTCGGCTTTGCCGCCTCATTTTACTTACTTTCCGTGACGGCCGGCTATCTTTGGCTTAGTTACTTTACGCCGCTTCGATATGACCACTCAGCGGCAAGACTGTTCGCGATTGCCTCATGGCTAGCGTTCGCAGTTCCATCCCTGTTAATCTCCCAAACACCAACAATAAGAGGCGCACTCGCCCCCCGCCATATGCATTTGCTGTGCAGCTCGAGTGTCGTTCTATCTGCCGGTATCGCCGCCCTGGGCTATTCTTCGGGCTTTCACATTGTCGGATTTGTGGAGGGAGAGTCCCTGAGAGGCACTCTGAGCTTTCCGACTTGGTTGCGATACGGCATGACCATTTCCACAGGGGCGGTCTTGCCGTTTTGTTACGCTTGGTTCTTTACACAAAAACGGTACCTCCCCGCTGTCACCGCGCTGGTAGTAGCCCTTAGCTACTATCCCATAGCCTTGAACAAGACGGCCTTGCTGACACCCTTCTGGTTGATATTCATCACCGTGCTTCTCAAACTAGCGTCCTGTCGGACAGCGGTGATTCTGTCTTTATTGGTGCCAATGCTTCTCGGGCTTGCTTCCCAAGCCCTAAACCAAAGTTCGTCACACGACTTGATTTTTCGGGTCATCAACTTCCGGATGCTCGCAATCCCTTCTAGCGCAATTGACCATTACAACCATTTCTTTTCAACGCACTCGCTCACAAGCTTCTGCCAAATCACCTTCATAGGCAAATTGTTCGACTGCGCCCTGCCCGATCAACTTGGCACCATCCTCGCCCACGAATACGCAACTGGCAATTACAACGCCTCGTTGTTGGCTACAGAAGGGATAGCCTCCGTTGGGCCATACCTTGCTCCATTATCGGCACTGCTTTGCGGCAGCTTGGTAGCCGCCGGGAACTATGTATCTTCCCGCCTCGACCCCGGCTTCGTGTTTCTATCTGCGGGGGCCCTTCTGCAAAGCTTAATGAATGTTCCGTTATCAACAATAATCCTCACGCACGGCGGAGGGCTTTTGCTCCTGTTATGGGCTTTAACCCCAGCGAGCGAGACCGATGAAAACACGTGACGGAACCGCGCCCACTTCAACCACCCCATTATGCATCGGGGGGGTAGTATCGGGCGTCACCCTGGCCCTTCTTCTTTCTGCAAACGCCGTGTTCGTTCTACTTTATGGCTGCCTGGGCCTTCAAGGGAGCTCGATCTTCACTGGGAGCTTCCTACTTTCTTCAGAGATCGCAATTTTGCTATTGAGCTTTCGCCGTTGTCTTTTGTTAACCGCTGATTATGCGTTCGGCGCTTTTCTTTTGTGCATTGCGATGTCTTTTGTCAAAAATGGCAACACGGCTGCTACTAAGGAATGGCAGTTGCTGACCGCTTCGCTGTTCGCCTACCCCGCTTGCCGCCTACTATATGTCGGTAAGGCGGTCACAAAAGGCATCACCTGGGTATCGATGCTTCTTGTGTTTGCTGGCACGATCGTAACGATGCCAGCCCTTGTCTCTCAATGGAACGACCTTCACGGCAAGCCCTATGTCCTCGGGCACGATGCAACGGCAACCCACTTTCTCGGTGCCCTGGGTTTCCTTCTTTTGGCGCTGACAACCATTCAACTGAGCATGCGCAGAGCCGCGCTTATTTCAGCACTGCTGTTCTTGCCGATCTCAATCTTCGCGGCATCGATGGTGCGCTTCACATTCGCCGCCATCATCGGGAGCCTGTGTCTAGTCGGCATCCTTAGCTCAACAAGCCAGAGGCGCTACGTCGCAATCATTACATGTACAGTTCTCGCTGGCATCATCGTTGGGAACGTAGCTCGGTCAGAAACAAGCAAGGTACTTTTGGCCTATGCAGTGGAAGCGACCCAAACAAGCGCACCTCAAACGAACGCACCCCAAATACCTTCGTCGATCAGTGGCGGCTCTCCATGTGGCTTCACCAATGAATTCAATTCAGTGGCGATCCGCACAACTCTTTTTCGCGATAGCCTCCGTCTCATGACAAACTCAGGTCCATTCGGTTTTGGATTGGATAGCTTTATGTCCCTTTCCTGCATCAAAGGAACGCAAGTCCATAATTCTATATTGCAGGCTGTGGTGGAATTCGGATGGCTAGGTAGCCTGTCTCTTTTGTCCTTGATCGGCCTTTGCAGCGTTCCGCTAATCCGCCTCGCGAGAAACGATGAGAGTGCCAGATTTGTTCTTTGCTCGCTCGCCTACATCACTGCAATGAGCTTAGCTCACGGCCGTTCTAGTCGCGATCTGGTGCTATTCGCAATGTTGGGCATGGCCGTAGGAATCAATGAACAACAAGCCAAAATGAGCCGACCTTCCGTAAAACTAGCGAAGCGAGTTATGTAATAAATCGTCGCAGGCAAGGTTCGTCGCCCTTCTTCTGGGTAACGCCAACGGTGATCGATCTGCTCGCCTACCTGACTGACGCCCTGACATGGATCGTGAACGGACATGACGTGACATCGACCGGTACCGCCTCGGAGGCCAAGCGACTGCGGTCGCTGGAGGACGAAATCCCGCCGAACCTGGCCTTCCATTTGGAGATGCTGGCCAGACGCCATGTTGGACAATGCGGCGCTGAAGGATCCCCGCCAGCCCCCGTCGCTGCCACCGCCCAACCGGGCAAATCCAACGGCAGGGGCGAACTCAGGAATGGATAAAACTTGGGGGCAAGGTCACCGGAGAACACGCTAAGGTTCGAGGCGATGTCCGATGATCCGAATCCGAATATCTCTCACGCGCAAATTAGTACATATTGGCGCTCGCCTGACGACGTGCTGGATGCCCCTGATTCCCTTCGCCGCAGCATGGCGCACAATTATCGCATGTGCCCGAGAACGTGGGAGCGGAACGACGCTCTGATGACCGATGTCTAGGATTAGAACGCAGAGCATCGTCCGATCGTCGATCGGCTGCTCGAAAAGAAGGTCGTATATACGTGGAGGCGGAACCGAAAGAAGTCGCTCATCGGCTGATGTGTACATAAGCGCCGAACTTTGACCCCAGGCCCTCTTTAACCTCCAACCCGCAAGGAATGACGCGCCTGAGCTGTCGAAGCGTGATAATCAGTGCGGCGCAACGTTCCATGAGAGGCAACTCGTAGTGGCCTGGAGCCTTGGTCTGGCCGTTGGCGGTGCTGAACTAGCTAGCGGCGACGTCGTGTCGTCAGTCCGCAGCTGAGAGCAAATTCGCCGCGGGCGTGATGCACCATGGCTTCTGGTATGGCATATTCTTTCATTCTTCTTTTCCTCCTTGGGCTGCTTCTTGACATCATCGCGGATTCAAGGCGACAGAATACGGACCGAATTCCCGACCGAGTATGACACGGCGTACTCCAGCGCGCTGAAGCGCTCAATCCATGCGTCCCAATGATGGTACGACGCAACGAAAGTTGCGCGAGGGGCAGACAAAGAGGAAAGGCGCCATGGAGCGGCTCAGTCTGCGGGTGAAAGTTGGTGAGAGTTCGATCGCCGGCGAGATGATGAACGTCAAGTTTTCAGTTGCGATTTGGCTCGTTTTCCTGATTCACATCGCGATTTGCACTTTCTCCCTTTACATCGTTTCAAAACGCTACGTGATGTACGATATCAATTACGACAGTAATTTGCGCCAGAACGCCATTCTCGGGGTCGTAACAAGTGCTCTTCTGGTTTCGCCACTTTACGCGAGAGCCAAGTTTAGCTTCGGCTATTTTGCTGGTTTGTATCTTTCCACGTCAATTCTCGGCTTTGTGTGGCTCAGCTATTTCAGCGAGTTTCCTTACGACCATGAGGCCGCTCGAATATCAGCGATCGCATCTCTGATCAGTTTTCTAATCCCGGCATTATGGAATCAGCCACTTTTGCAATGGTCACCCCTGCCTCGCCGAATTTTTGAATGGGTACCGGCGTTAACAGTTTTTGTGAGCGCTATTGTGCTCGCTTCTGCACTTTCCTATGGCTTTGCCTTTGCAAGTTTAAACAGCGCGTCGAGCATAAGACACTCGCTCCCGGCGCTGCCAATGTTGTTGCAATATGCAATCGGCATCGTCATGGGCGCGCTCCTGCCATTTGCTTTCGGCTGCTACTTCTTCACAAAAAAGTGGATTTCGGCTGGGGGGATACTTTGTTTGATCTTGTGTTTTTATCCCGTAACGCTCAGCAAAACAGTTTTCCTTGCACCCTTTCTAATGGCCTTTTTCTGCCTTTTAGAACGAGCTTTAGAAGCTCGCTTGGCAACTATCATGTCTCTGGCCATTCCCACTTTGATTGGACTAGCAGCCTTCATGATATTCGACGAACTCCTTCTATTCGGACTAATAAATTTCAGATTAAATGCCATACCGGCAAGTGCTTTGGATCACTACAACGACTTTTTTTCATCTCACGACATCACCCATTTTTGCCAGATCTCGTTTGTAAAACAGATCTTCGGATGCACTCACACCGAGCCGTTGTCGGTGGTCATGGCGAAGGCCTATCGTCTCGGAAACTACAATGCTTCGCTTTTTTCAACTGAAGGTTTAGCATCATCGGGGTTATATTTTGCTCCAGCAGCAACCTTCATCTGCGGATTGGTGGTGGCGTTTGGCAATTTCACATCGAACAAATTGCCGCCGAATTTTGTTTTAGTCTCGGGAGCGGTGCTGGTAATCACTCTATTGAACGTACCACTATCAACGGCTCTGCTTTCGAATGGCGGAGCTTTCTTATTCCTGCTTTGGCATCTAACGCCCGCGGAATACTTTTCGAAGATCTAAAGGGCACTTCCGGTCCTTTTAAGCTTCTATGTTCTGGCGAAGCTTGCGAGTGGTCGGCAGGTCGGTTAGCCAGATGGCGGTTTCAAGCTCGCAATCCTGAGGATGATCCCATGTCTCTGAATGTTTGGACCTCCGGTGCAAATCGCGGACATAAGACTGGCATTTGGACCTGTCTTCTGGGGACATCGCTAATTGGATCGATGCTGATGTGCGGGCTGCGCCCAGACGAAGCCGTTTCTTCGACGTTCAATCCGCTATCCGCAACGGAGCAATCGAGGTTATTTGTGCGCCTCCGGGACAAGCCAAAAATGTCGGTTTCTTTGGTTTGCCGCGGTCCCGAATGCATCGATCTCGCAAATAGCTTCAATATGCTATTTGATAAGGTCGACTGGCCTGTGACAAACGCTGGTTCTGCGAAAGAAGTTGTCAATTCAGAAGACGTCGACGGCATTTTGGTTCAGTCGAAAAGCGGGCAGGCAATCCAATTTAAGGACGCGATCGAAGGCGCTACCAACATGCGCGTCGCGCTCAGAGTCGCTGATTCAACGATGGATATGACGATCGTAATCGGAAGATTAACGAAGTTGGAGCGCTGAGGTTATTAGCGGTGAGTGGCATCCAAGGGCGGTACCCGGTATTTGCGCGCTTGAACAACTGAGGTCTCGCCAAGGGCCGGTTCGCCGATCTAGGAGGCAGCGGCGATTGCAGCCGGTGCAACCATCATCGTTCATGGGAGCAGACCTACTTCCCTGTCATTAGGACCGGTTGGGCTTTGTAACTCCTGGGACTCTTGTGGTGAGTACACGTTCCAACGCTCCACTCACAATGAGCGCCGACCGTTCATCAAGATGGGATCCATCATTCCAATGAAGATTTTCAGGACCATAATCTAACCGCAATACGTCGTCACGGCTGAACAGTCGGTTTATCTCGGATCGCATCGTCTCATAGTAACGAGTTGCGCCGTGTTGCGGGGATACTGGCATCTCGAAGAGGTGTATCTCGACGCCATCTGCTCGCAGCTTATCGACCAACACCTTTAGCGTCGCCGCGTCACGTCGAATAACGGAATCGTAAGTTGGCTTGTTAAACTCCGGTACCGTTTCGAGCGCGATCTTTTGAAGTGCGGGGGCCACGGGCGCAGGCTCCGAACGAAGCAGCGCGGCGCGCGCAGACTCCTCCATCTTCGAGGAACGCAGGGGCTTTGACAGGAAATACGCTGCTAACGCTCTTAACGGTCTAAGATGGTCTATGGGGCGGCCAGTACCTTCATACCGCTTTACAAGTGCATCATCTACGCCTCGCGACAAAATGTTGGTCTCAACGACAATGACGCGAGGCTTCCGCTTCGTTGCCCGTTCGATGATTTCAAGACCCGTGAGTGGCGACCCGCCAGGTAACGCGACGTTCTCGATGTTGATGTGAGAGAAATACTCTTCCCTGAGCCTCATGGCCAAAGAGCTGCCGACGATTGCCACAGCCGGCGTCTGCCGCGTGAAATAGCCGTCGAAGACGGACTGCTGCACGAGGTCCGTGCTTTGAGGAGGTAAGTCGGGTATGGCGTCTATTATCCGGGGCACTGCCCAACACACTGCGAATATCAAGACGAAAACCGCGCCAGCCTTGACAAACCAAGATGTGCGTTGTTCCGCGGTCATTTGCAGCATCGCTAGAACTGGAAATAGATAAAGGAGGTGCTCGGCCCAGCTTCGATCAACATTAGCGCTGCCATCGTCCCATAGAGGTAGGGCTCCAGAACGGTCCTCGGACGCTCCAACCAATAAGGCGGCATGAGGTGTTGAATGATCACGGGAAGCGCGTAGAGCAGTGCGAGCCCCCTATAGAGCTTATATGGATCAGTGATTTCTGGTTTTATGAACATTCCCGAGACGTATGACACGGCGTGTTCGAAGTTAGGAAGCTTGAATAAAACCCATGCCATCGAGACACAGAAGAAGACGATGCCAACACGAGTGGCGCGAAGAAGCGGCTCAAGAGTGGGATTTTTCGAAGCCGAGTCGATTACCGACAGAACTGGACGTTCAGCGACAAGAAACAAGCCGTGCAGCAATCCCCAGACCAGGTAGCTAATTGCTGCACCATGCCAGAGACCGCCAAGGCCCATCACGATCATCAGATTTACGTAGGTGCGGTCCGTGCCCAAGCGATTGCCGCCAAGAGGAATGTATAAGTAGGTCCGCAGCCATGTCGAAAGCGAAATATGCCAGCGGGTCCAGAAGTCTGAAAACGATGAGGCGATGTACGGAACGTTGAAGTTCACTGGTAGGCGATAGCCAAACAATAAGCCAAGTCCTACGGCGACAGCGGAGTAACCGAAAAAGTCTGCGTAGATTTGGAAGCTGTAAAGGAACAGGCAAATCCATCGATTGGTGATCGAAAGCTTCTCGAAGAGGGGATAATCCATATTCGTCGTGATCTCGTTGAGATTGTTTGCGACGAACAACTTGAAAAAATAGCCCGAGACGATCCACTTCGCGGACTCTATAAAGTCAACGTTGCCAATGAATTTCGGCTTGATCTGTGGGATGAAATTCTCAGCGCGGGTAATTGGGCCCGAAACGAGCTGAGGAAAGAAAATGATGTAGAGGCAAACCTCCCTCAAGGTCGGCGCTGGGCCGCCGCGCTTGGTCAGATCGACCAAGAGACTGATATTGTGGAAAACAAAAAATGAAATGCCGATCGGCAATGGTAACCGCAACAGGAAGTCGATGGCTGCGATGTCTGAAAGGGTTGGAGCGGTAGCATCTATAAATAGAAACTTGTACTTGAAGAATGCGAGGAGGGCGAGATTGAAAATGATCCCGAGCGGAAGCCAGACGCGTTGGTCGGCCAGCGCAAGGATCAGAAAAGCGTACGTTCCCACCACCGCTACAGTAAGAAGCGCAAGCAAATCCAGCTGATCGGAACCGTAGAAAACCAAGCTGGAGACAACAAGGATATGGACCTGCCATCTCTTTGCGATTGGCAGGTAGTAAACCGCAAAAACTGCAGCAACAAAAACGGCGAATTGCCACGATATAAAAGACATTCCCCCTCCCTAGCGGGGTACGCTCACTCGTTCGGGGACCGTCGCATACACCACAACGGCCAATCGAGCAACGGACGCCAGCGCCGCTCAGCAGCGATTAGGCATGTCATAGGGCCATTCCGCCGCTTCTCAACCCCTTCGAAGACGCTCGAAAATACGTTGCCGTCGTTACTCTCGTAGCCATCGCCTATGTTTACGGCCAGTGTCCACACCGGCTAGGCTTCGAACGTCCGGATTAGGCCGACGACGTAGTCCTGCTGTTCACGGCTAATCTCGGCGAACATCGGCAGTGAAATTATCTCGCGCTGGTTGCGAGCGGCGTTCGGAAACTGCTCTGGCTTATGCTTATATCGACTGTAGGCCGGCAGCAATGGCAACGCTGTCGGGTAGTTGATTGCCGTCTGCACGCCGTTTGAATTCAGGTAGCTCGCCAACGCATCGCGTTTCGGATGTCGTATGGTGTAGAGATGGTAAACGTGCGTGCGGCCGAACGCGACCTGTGGCACCTCGAGACCCTCGATCTGCGTGAGGCCGGCATCATAGATCGATGCGGCAGTTTGTCGGGCCTCGGTCCAGGCCTCGAGGTGCGGCAGCTTGGCCGCCAGAATTGCCGCCTGCATGCCGTCTAGACGACTGTTGATGCCCTCAATGTCATGCTGATGCTTCACTTTGCCGCCGTGCCGGGCGAGCTTTGTCATATGTTCGGCCAGGGCTGAGTCATTGGTGACGACTGCGCCGGCATCTCCCATCGCGCCCAGATTCTTGCCCGGGTAGAACGAGTAGGTTGCAGCTGCCCCGAACGTACCGACGAGCTGGCCCTTGTAGCGCGCCAGGTGAGCCTGCGCGCAGTCCTCGATCACCCACAACCCATGCTTCTTCGCGATCGACATGATCGCATGCATGTCCGCGGGCTGCCCGTAAAGGTGCACTGGAATGATGCCAACCGTATGGGGCGTGATCGCCTGCTCGATCGCGCTCGGATCGATCGTGAAGGTGGCGCAATCGGTGTCGCAGAATACAACCTTGGCGCCGGAATGGGTAATCATCGCGGACGTGGAGATCCAGGAATGCGCCGTCGTGATCACTTCATCGCCCGGCTTCACGCCAAGAGCAACCATGGCAAGATAGAGCGCGTCCGTGCCGTTCGCGCATGAAATACAATGCTTTGCTCTGGCGGCCCTTGCGAACTCCGCCTCGAACGCATCGACGAAAGGCCCGCGAATGAACGCGCCATCGCGGATGACGGCAGCGATAGCACCGTCAATTTCGGATTTCAGGTTCTGATACTGAAGATGCAAATCAGCGAATGGTACGCGCATTCAATCCTCCTTCCAACCGCCGCCCAAATTGGCAGCGAACCTCGCCTTATAGGACGGAAAATATGTGACCATTTCTCGCTCAAGATGAAGCGGCATGCGCCGGCGCACGGGATTACTCGGATACTGCGCAATCGGACGATTCGGCTCGCTTAATATGCTCATAAATTCACACAGCACTTCAAGCTCGAGTTCATAGTGACGACGGGCAAGTACCTCCAGATCATCGTCCGGAAACAATGGCGTCTCGACCACGGCAAGCGTTTGTCCGGCATCCACCTGTGCGTCGATGTAGTGCAGTGTGACGCCGAGTGGAGTCTGGTCAAGAATAGTCCATTTGAATGAATCGAGGCCACGCGCGCTTGGAATTATACCTGGATGGCAATTGATGATCTTTTTTTCCCCAATTGCAGCGTCGGAAAAAATCCCGGCTCCCGCCACGAGATAGTAGTCAGCTACATTTGGTATTGAATCATAGGTGCATGAGAGAAACTCAATATTGTGGAAACGAGCTAATTCGCGGGTACTTGGCGCCTGACTTTGGTCCGGCCGATGCTGGAACAGAACCTTTCGCTCGGGCCGTTGAACGAACGGTAACGCCAGTAGCTTGAGGTCGAAAGCTCGCCCGGTGGAGAGATGCGCCCTTACGAGAAGGCGATTAACGATCTGCTCCGTCTTTAAGTGCGAGTGATCATAAGTGATGATACCAATAGAAGTGGGAAGATTGCCCATGTCACCGCTGTCCCAACCGAACCTTTTGCGGGGAAAACCGAAGTGTCACTTCGTTGCCCGTTTCGATCGACTCGTAGAGCGCCGAAATAAGCTCCAAGCTCTTTCGCCCTTCGAGGCCGTCGACCAGAGCGGCGCGCTCGTGCAGTAGGCAATCCACCACGTGCTCGTAATACGCGTGATGGCCAAATCCATAAACGCTGGGCGGATTGACCGAGAATTTCTCGATGACCTCGTTATCGCTCGGAATCTCGTCGACGAACCGCCAATGCCTGATCTGATTGACCGCAAAGCCGGCGATCTCAACCGTGCCTTTTGCGCCGAGGATCGATAGCGACCCTTCGAGATCGGTCGGACGCGCAGCCGTCGTCGCTTCTATAATGCCGAGCGCGCCGCTGCGGAATTTCAGCGTCGCAACAGCCGTATCCTCGGTCTCGATCTTGGCGAGCGCGGTTATGGCCCGGGCATGGACGCTGACGACGTCCCCGAAGAACCATTCGAGCATATCGACGTGGTGGCTCGCTTGATTTGTGAGAACGCCGCCGTCATAGGCCCAAGTGCCGCGCCAAGCGTCCTGGTCGTAATAGGTCTGATCGCGGCACCACCGCACCCGGACCGTCCCGAGCAGCAGTTTACCAAAGCGACCTGCGTCGAGGGCCTCACGCGCCTTGACCACCGGCACATTGAAGCGGTTTTGCTTGACTACGAACAGTTTTACCCCGGCCTGGTCGCACGCCCGTATCATCTCGTCAGCATCTTGGAGCCGGAGCGCCATCGGCTTTTCGACGACCACATGCTTGCCAGCTTTCGCGCACGCGATCGCATGTTCGGGATGCATCCCGCTCGGCGTCAAAACCGTGACGACATCCATGTCCTTGCGGGCCAGGAATGTTTCGATGTCGTAATCTGGGGCTATTCCGAATTTCTTTCCCACAGCGTTTGCGCGCTCGCGCATGGGATCACAAACGGCGACAAGCTTCGCATTTTCGATCTGATTGGAGCCCAGCAAATCCGAATGACGTTTGGCGATACGTCCGCAACCCAGCAGGCCGAATCTCAGCATGGAACCTTTCCCTTGATCACGCAGGCCGCCGATAAGACGCCTAACTACCACCCCTTGCGGCATAGTGGTCTATACGCAAAAGCTCTTTTGGATCAAGCCAATTGGACCGCTCTGTGGGACGCCCGACGTACTTTGTCCGGCCCGTTGCTCAAAGTTTTGAGGTTTAAGGTTTGAACGAGAACTGAGGTCTTCGAGAAGGCGAAACCCCGAAGAAAATGGACTTGGCCCGACATTTCGCCTAAGATGTAACCAACTAGCTCAAAAGAGCGAGGTAAGCGATGTTCTCAGGCCACGCGCCTGCGTTCTGGGGTAGCGAGATAGGCCCAGGGTAGCAGTTCGCCGATCTGGCTATTCGGGTGATCGTTGACGATGCGGGTGATGACGTCGGCGAGATAGGCGTGGGGTTCGACGCCGATGAGCTTGCAGGTTTCGATCAGTGAGGCGATGACGGCCCAGTGTTCGCCGCCGCCGTTCGAGCCTGCGAACAGGGCGTTCTTGCGGTTGAGCGCGATTGGGCGGATAGCGCGCTCGACGACGTTGGAATCGATCTCGATGCG
>NZ_JBVVPQ010000118.1:0-13990 GCF_055811695.1 Bradyrhizobium sp. MI1.3
TCAGCCCAGCACCGGCCTTGGGGCATCGCCCTCTGGCGTCCTATGCAACGCTGCTGGCCCATCAGCGAAGTGGCGAACCGTCTCATGAGGTCAGCTTCGTGGGTGGAAGCGGACTGGTTTTGCTCAGGCCGGGTTCTTCGCACCTTGACCCGGAACGGACATCGCGAATCCTGCAAGTGCTGCTCCTGTCGCCTTCCGAGTATGACCTTGGAGGTTACAAGACTCATTATTATGGTGCCTGGGAGCGGACATGAAGTAGCGCGCGTTGTGCGGGTCCGTGAATGTGATCGGCGCAACCATGGGAGCGCCTCCGGAAAACGCCGATCCGTCCGGACGCGACGAAGGCGTCGGCGGCACTCAGAGGATAAGATCGTGTTGGAAGGGTAGCTGTTCGCCCTGGCCAGCAGCCTCCTGGTCGAAACGCCAACCCTCCGGCGCCGCATCGGCCGGATGGGGCCATGCGGCCGCGGCGGAATCGTGCTCCGGATTGAGCGCGGCGACGGGGACCGAGGAAGCGACTGCCGCACCCGTCGAGCTGGCACGCTGCAGTTCCGCACCCGCCTCGAAATGGAACGCGGGCTCGGCCCGGTTGTGAAAGCCTTGGTCGTCGGCGCCCTGGATGACCACGGTCACGATCTGCGGCGTGCCGTCGATCGTGGTCACGGTGAAGGTGTCGGTCAGCGCGACGCAAGGCCTCAAAGCCTGGACCTCCGGGTCGTCGTGGTCGAGCACGTATGTCCACGTGCCGCAGGTCGTCATCGTGAAACTGCCGTAGCCGTGGTCGCTCGCCTGCGGGCATGTCGTGGCCGTGAAGGTGTCGTCGGGATTGTCGACGTCTTTGTCGGACAAGGTGCCGCTCGCGCGTGGGGGGTCGTCGCAGGAATTGCTTGGCTCGGTCACGCGTCCGCAAATATCGCCGCAGACGACCGCGGCGTCGTTGCTGCCCTCGATGGTGACGGTCACCGTCTGTGCCGTACCGTCCGCGGCCCTCACCGTGAAATCGTCAATCAGCGACTGACCTGCGTTCAGCGCCTGCACAGCGCAATTGCCGTTGTCGAGCGCGAAGGTCCAGTGCCCGTCCGCGGTCATGGTGAAGCTGCCGTAACCGTGGCCGCTCGGCTCTGGACATTTGACGGGATCGAACGCGTTCGACGGGCCGTCGACGTCGGTGGCGGTCAGAAGGCCGCACGCGGTTGGGACGCCCTGCGCGGAATTGTGGACGCCGCCCGCTTCGACCACGCGACCATGCGTGTCCCCAGAGATGACGGCCGGATCGTCGGCGCCTTGGATGGTCACCATGACAATCTGCGGCGTGCCGCCGATCGTGGTGACGGTGAAGGTGTCGGTCAGGGTCTGGTACGCCGTAAGCGCGAGCACTGCGGCGCTGGCGGGATCCAGCGCGTACGTCCAGTACCCGTCGGCCGTCATCGTGAAGCTGCCGTAGCCTTTGTCGCTGGTATGCGGAGAGCTCACCGCCGTGAACGTGTTGGTCGGATCGTCGACGTCGGTGTTGGCGAGCTTGCCGGTCGCGGTCGGGACGTCGTGCGCCATGAACGCCGCCGCAATCGCGGCGGCGTCCATTGTAACCGCGGCGACGGATCCACCGGTCCCGCCGCTTATCGCTGCCGCGTCGTCGGTGCCGGCGATGTCGATCGTGAAGGTTTGGCTTGCCGAGGCAAAGCCGTCGGACGCCGTGATGGTGAAGCTGTCGGCGTTCGGCGCCTTCAGCGCGTTGATAGCGTCGTTGTTCGGTACGTAGGCGTAGGCGCCGGTCGCGCTGTTCAAGTACAGGATTCCGAAGGAGCCGGCCTTCTCGACGTCGTAGCTTGCCCCCGCGACGGTGAAAGCGCCGATCGCGGCGCCCGCGATGCCGAAGGTCGGGGTCGTGCCGGAGCCGAAGCTCGTGGCCGAGAAGCTGCCGCTGCTCGCCGAGAACTCATCGAACGCGACTGTGTCGATCTCGACCGGGCCCGACCCAAGCGTCAGTGTCGGTGGCGAATGGATCAACGGCCCATCCGGCACGAAGCTGGCCTGCACCACCAGCCCGGGAAGGGCATGTTGTGGATTGGGCCCCTCCGGCGCCTGGAAATCGATCGGCTGCAGCGTCTGATCGACCGCTTCGCCCGGAGGCGTGCCGGATCCGGACGGCCCATGGTCCTTCGAGTAGTTGTCAAGCACGTCCTGCTGCCGGCTCTGCAGGTCCTCCATCCGTGACGCGTTGTTGGCGATCTGCGCGAAGCTGACGGACGATCCGGTCTTGCTGAGGATGACCGTCTGCCCGGGATCGTCGACGATGATGTGGCGCGGCACCGGCTCCTTCGTGATGAGTTCGAAGGTGCCATGCTCGAACCCCTTGTAGGTGATGGACGCGTCGTCGAACAAGGCGAGATCGGGATCGGCGGCCCACGCTTCTTTCAGCGCCGTCAGAATCAATGCGACGAAGGACAGCCCTCCGGCCCATCCGAGTCTCGCGACGACCGGCGACTCCACAGTGCGCCCGCCGCGGACGGACGGCGGACTGCGTTGGTGCTGCGCCGGCCAAAGACCGGCGAAGACACGTGCGAGCGACATCCTACGCCTCGCATGCTGCCCGCTTCCGCCGAAGCGGCCGGACCGATCGAGTGTGAGTCCACCCGCCCACGTTCCGGTTCCGCACACCAGACTACGCTTTGTCGTCCCCAGGCTCCTTCACGAAATGTTGACTGGGTGCGCGCAAATGCGCTCTTTTGTTGGCGCTGAGCGGTCGGGACCATCGTCCGTTGCGACTAAAGAGAGGCGGTCACAACATGCGGTATGGTGCGCCGGGCGCGCTCTGCCATCATTCCGCCGAAGCGGGCTCTTCACGGACGGGAGCGGACGCATGCACGGACTAAGGACGGTTGCAGGACTTCTCTGCCTTTTGCTCGTTGCAGTGGCGTATCCGCCTGCGCCGCTTCGGGCGCAGGACGTCAAGCCAATCGGCAAGGTCGTGACCGTCGCTGGCAAGGCAGTGATCGAGCATATCGATGCCGCGGTTGTGCAGGCGAGACTGTCCGAGGACGGGGCCAGCGCGAAGGTCGGCGATCCAGTCTATCGGGGCGACGTCGTCAGGACGGGCGCCGACGGGCGCCTCGGTATCAATTTCGCCGACGGCAGCTCCTTCAGCCTGTCGAGTAACGCCAGCATGGAAATGAGCGAGTTCGTCTACGATCCGGACGGCAAGGACAATTCAACCCTGATCAGCCTGACCAGAGGCACCTTCACCTTCGTCGCCGGCAGCGTCGCCAAGACCGGGAGCATGAAGGTGGACACGCCGGTGGCGACGTTGGGGATCCGGGGCACCACGCCCCACATCGAGATTTTGGACGACGGCACGGTCAAGTTCGCCACCCTGATCGAGGAGGGCAAGGATGCCGTCATGAAGCGGAAGGCCGGTCCGACCGTTGCGCCTCCCCGGCAGCGGAGGGCCGACCGCGCTCTCGGCATCTGCCGGGGATGCTGAAGGTCTTCGGGACGGCGCCAGTTATGATCCTGCTGCTGGCCGCCCCCGCGTCGGCGCAGAAGCCGGAAGGTCAATTCCGGAACGTCGAGCTCTGCAACGCCGCCTCGTCCCCCGACCGGAGGATCGAGGCCTGCTCTGCCTTCATCGCTGCCGGCCGTGGCGGGCCACAGGCCCTGGCCATGGCCCACAACAACCGCGGCATCGCCTACGCGGCGAAGGTCGACTACGACCGCGCTGTCGCCGACTTCGACGCGGCCATAGGCATCGATCCGACCTTCGCCAAGCCCGTCAACAACCGCGGCGCGGCGAGACTGAGGACGGGCGACTACGACGCCGCGATGGAGGATTTCGACCGAGCCATCGCCCTCCAGCCGGCATACCCCGGGGCCTTCGTCAACCGCGCCGAGGCCTGGCTGAAGAAGGGCGATCTCGTACGCGCCGAAAGCGACTACACCGCCGCGACTCGTCTGAACGCCGACATGGAAGTGGCTTGGAGCGGCCTTTGCTGGATCCGGGCGAGCACGGGCGACCCGCAAGGCGCGGTGGAAGCCTGCGACAAGGCGATCGGGTCGGGCGCGCATACGGCTGCGACCTACGATTCCCGCGCGCTCGCCCACCTCAAGGCTGGACGGACCGATGCGGCCATCGCCGACTACGACGCCGCGCTACGCATCGACCCCACGCTCGCCGCCGCGCTGTACGGTCGCGGCCGGGCAAAGATCCGCCGCGGCGAGACGGCTTCGGGAGAAGCCGATGTCGCGGCCGCGAAAGCCGTCCGGGGCGACATCGCCGAGGAATTCGCGCGCTACGGCGTACCGTAGTCCGTCCTCAACGCATGCCCGTCGGAGAATGCCGTCTCTCCCCTACCGAGAGAACCTGAGCTGCAGCGTTCGAGCAAGTTTTTTTGCAGATTCTCTCCCTCCGCCATGCACGCCGAAAAAGTCTTTATCCTTCAGTGCTTCCTGAAGCGGACTATTTGGCGGCCCATATCCGAGCCCATACCTTCGATCGAAGGACTGGAAGGATAACGTGCGCCGCGTGGGTCTTGCACGGTCCTAGTCACCCACAACCTTCATCCGCCCATCCATCTGCCAGGTTGCGGCTCTCAGAGGTGCGCTTCGGAATGAAATACCTTCGAGATTATTTGGATCCGGCTCTCGCGCTCGGAGCCCCACCCGAGGGCCGACCCAAATAGCTTCGTCCCTTTGTCTTGGTAGAGCGACTAGCCGGATGTCACCGCTATCAATTCGCTTGCCATCTATCGACTTAATAATCTCTCTGTCGTCATCGGACCATTTCTGAAAGTGAAACTGCTTCCCAGCGCGCACAATGCTCGTGAACGCCGTTCCTGGTCCCTTGTGCTTGCAAATCTGCCTCACCAAGAGACCGCCATGTATGGCCCTCGGCTTTGAACCGCAGGTAATATCAATCCCGGACCTCCTGGGGGGCCGCGATCTTGCTGTTCCAGCCTCTCGTTGAAGGGAGTAGTGGGGACGGTGCACGTACCAGGTGCCCGATTCGAGTTGTTCTGCGTGGCAATGAGTGTACGGGTCACGCCAGATGTCGGAATCGGTACACAAGTACAACTCGCCGGTCGTCCGGGCTACCCGGTCGCAGGCCGAGGGTATTATCGCGGATACGGCAGGGCAGCAGTGGGAGCCGCAGCCGTTGGTGCCGCGGCCTATGGCGCTTACGGTGCTTACAACAACTGTTACGATGCGTACGGCAATTGGATTGAAACGCGCCGAGCCCATGCCGACGGCGGTTGGCTGGCGCTGGTGACCGCTGTGGCGCTCGCCGACCGGACGGCGAACACGGGCAGCAGCGTCCTACGGCTGCGTCCCGCGATCGGCATCGTTCGCCATTAAGGGCCAGTTCTTCAGCATCAGCGCCAAGTCGCCGTCCCAGATTGCTAGCGCGCCGCATCGACCGGAGTTGCGAGCGGCGCGGTCCTGACGCGCCGCAGGAGCCACGCGCGGAATTCTCGCCTGAGCCGCATTCAGGCCCGCTTGGAAAAACCGCTCGCGCTGCGCCGCGTCGAGCCGCGCCCAGCCCTGCATCGTGGCCTCGAACAGATCGATGCGCCGCATCTCGGCGTGCCTTTCAAAAGCAGATGCAGCAAAGGAAACACAAAAAACGAAAAACGCAAATATGCCGAAGGGGCGCGGTCGCGCGGTCCCCGCGTTTATCTATGCACCCAGAGGGACCCGAAACGTGGCGGGTGCGCGGAGACGGAAGCGCACAGTAGTCGCCTCCGATGCGATTTGCCGCACGGGACCGTCCTTCTGATGAGTTAACGTTAGGGAAGATGGCTGGCCTGACGGAGATCAGCGCTATGGGGTCCTTTGAAGCACTCGCCATCGTCCTTGTTTTTGTTCTGGTGGCGGTGGTCGTGACCATGCTCGTGCCGACCCGGAGACGATAGCGGACGGCGTCCCGACCCAATGACTGGAAAGCGGTTGACGACGGCGGCAGGCAGCGCGCGTTCGCGCTGTCCTGATCGTTCACGACCCGGCGGCGCTGGTGCAAATTCGCCACGGCAGGGCCATCGACGTACAGGCGGCGCACTATGTGGCGCATGTCGAGAAGCGGGACGCTGATCTTCATCGCGGCGGTCGTCGCCCGCGAACATCGCGAAGAACAACGCTTCATTGTTCGCAGCAGCGAACTCGCCAGATGGATCAGAGGTAAGGGGCATCTCGGGAAGTCCGTCGCTCAATCTTCGTAAAATCGCGGCCCAGTTCGCTGCTGCCCGGCTCTCCACGGCTGCGTCCATTGAACGAGTCACGCGGCGCTGGACCGAGAACGTAGATGCGCCGGTATGCTTGGAGAGAAGAAGTCAGTCACCATTAATGACCTGATGTTGCGCGGCTTCGAGTACCTCTCCCGTGCGTGCAATAGGGGCGCCAACTCGTCACCCTCCAGTATGCAGAGCACATTCGTGCCAGGCTATCGTGGACTTCCTTCTCATCCGGCATCGCTCATGCCGCGCCTAACGGAGTTCTGCTAGATCAGTAAGCCGTATTGTACATTCAAAGTCATTGCATTGTGCCACGAACTACTGACAAAATGGTCGGCATAGCCGGGTGAGTGGCAGTCGTGAATTTCCAGGTATCCATTTTGAAGGTACTTGCTAGCTACCCCAATGGGCTGGCGACGCTTACGGATATCAAACGCGACCTCGCATTTTTGGCAACGAGCGGCGCTGATTGGGCAAGCTACAGCAAGCGGCTGGGTGCTACGCTCCCCTCGTTGGACGTCTTCTCCTTAGGCTTTGTGCAAAGGTATTCGTTCGGTTGGCGATTGACAGCAAAGGGCGCAGCCGCACTCGAACTTATGGAACAGAAGGTGAGAGCTCCCGTCGCTAATGTCGAAGCAGAAGCGGCAACGTCGGATAGCTTGCTGGAAAAGTGTACGCCACCTGTAGGGTCCGCTGAAAAGCCTGATCAGCCGAGTAGCTCACCAATTGATCGGCGCGCGCTGTTCATGGTCATCGACGGCGGTCGAAGCCAGGCTGCATAATAGTCACAAACGGAACGCCGCGTGCGGCGTGACGGCGACAGGTCTCAGAGGGCGCTGCCCGCATCTGCGCGCGAGGAGGTTGCTAGCTGACGTGCGATCGCCGGTCCTTTGTAAACATGCCTCCGACAAGAGTGGCATCGTTCACCGGGTTCGCGAGCGGGGGAACGCTTTTATAGGCGGAGTGCCGATCAGGAGCGCGACCCGGCGTTCGGGATGAACACAGCCGCGGGCTAAGCACAGCAACAACTTGGCACAGTAGTTCTACGGCGCCGCATCTGGCGCCTGTCTCGCTTCAAAAAGCAGCGCAACCGTGACTCCGTCGTCGAGCGTCGCGCTAGAAGCTCTAAGCTCCCGCCCCCTTGAGCCGTCTTTCTCCCTGGAGCGCAACCGCCATTGTAAGCCTTGGGACCCTGGGAAATTTCCCAGGTGTCCGGCCGGTAGGTCCCCGCTAAACAGCTATTGGAACGTGGGCGAGTAGAAGAGCGAGAATGGAAGAGCTTATTGCTCAACTTGAGAAGTTTCGAGCGGAGGCAGGCTATTGTGCTCGGTTGGCGAGAACTGCACCGGATAGGCAGACGCGAGCGCTGTTCGAACGGCTCGCCGAACGGGTGCGAGAGATGGTTCAGGAAATCGAGACGACGATCGCCGCGCGAACGAAACCAAGTGGTCGCTGGGAATGATCGTCCGGTGGCAACTCCAAAGCCAGCCTCGATGCCTTCTTTGATGCACCCTTGATTGCACTGTTGTATTCTTGCTCGGTCTTGAGCATGGACTTCTTTGCATGACAGACGGTATCAGCGAACGGGTTGATTTGGAGGGCTCACTTGATGAGCGCCGGAACAACCCCTCAATCACTGTTGGCGCAAACGATACAGCCGCCGCGACGATTCACCACTCGGAATATCTGGGCGCGTCGGGTTGCAACACCCTTCCAGGGCTCGATCATTTTATTTCAGCTCCTCTAAGCGTCAAACCATTTGTAATCTTGCGAGAACGAATGGATGATCATCGCGGCGTCGTCGGTCTTGAAGCGAGCGGCTTCGAGAACTGCCGAGGCGGTGCGGTGAAATAACTGGTATCATCGGGTGGTGGACACGCAACGTCGATCAGATCACACAAGAACGCCAGCCGCTGTTGCTTCCTCGCGGATGGGTCCACATACCAATCTTTTATGGTCGGCCCAAAGGACTCATTGACCTTGCCCTCCACCGCGACGGCGATAGTGCGATTGTTCGATTTTATCAGAGCGAAAACATCCGTCTGACTTTCTCGTCCGTTATCGCGAAGTGATACCTTGTGCTCTGGGATCGCGATGAGCAACTCGGTGGCCAATCCGAACAGCCCGGCGATTTCCGGCGGCAGTCCTTCTGCGGCTTCCCAGCAATGCGCGAGTGTTCGCGCAGAGTAGCCACTACGCCAATGCTTAAAAGGGTCCGCTAACGGAAATGATCGCTAAGGCGATAATCAAGATCGCGCAAACCGGCGCTCATGACGCCGCACAGAGTTCGGCTCTGGCGATCAAGGAACTAGAACTGCGGTAGGGCATCTCGTTCCACCGGATGGCGGCGCGACCAAAGTCGCCTCATGCGACTTTTAATTTCCGATCGCCGCCCTGCTTGGAACTGAAACATTCCCCAAGGTCGGGGAGTTTGGCTCTTGGCTTCGGGGCTTCGCAACGCGCGAGGCATCTATGACCCCTCTACCAGCGGGCGACGCGTTCCTTACGGTCGCCATTATGAGCGTCACTTTCCTGACCGAGATCGCTCTTTTCATCTTGATTGGAATGATCTGAAAGGAGCGCGCTCTGGGCAGCGCGCGCCGATGCGAATGGTCTAGCTCTCCACGAACTTGATGGTTGAGACCGGCCATCTTCCATCATGGCCTGTAATCGAAATCCGGAGCCCGTGCAATTCATCCAGCCAAACGTTCTCGACCGTGCCTGCCTTTCCGTCGCTAAGGACGACGGCTTTGCCGATCAATTCGGAGTGCGCCTCACCGTACTCACTCAAAATCCTTGACGCACGAAGCTTCACCGGTGACAGCGCTCGTCCATGTTCGGCCGAGCCGTTTGCGGCTCAACCGCGCAGCTTGTTCCAGCGCTTGGCCGCTGGAATGATCGATGGTGACGGCTCTTCCAGTTCGCGGAGCCGAATCTGCATCCTAAGGTTCGCCGGTAATTCCGGCTCCGGTTTCAGCGACGCTCGTAGCCTCTCGCCGATCTCTCGAACCATGGCCGGGCTGTGTACATAGTCGATGTCGATCTGGTTGGGCATGACGGAGCCTCGGTAAGAACAACGCCACCGGCACGCCGACATCAGCCCAATGCGATTCCCCGCAACCGATCGGGGCGCGGCTGGCGATTTTGAATGGAACCGGAGACCGCCGCTTTTGGCTATCTTGCGCGAGCGCTTGTAGAGAAAAGCGGGTCAGCAACCTTTGGCTATCCGCGACATGCGCCGTGTTAGTACCGGCGAGCGGCGGTCTCACATTTCTAAAGCTCGCAGACGGCTTTCGTTCCCGTTTTCTAATCGCGACGCCAATGTTCCACTCGGAAGGAGGGAACCTAGGAGCGACTAGGCGCGCTGGCGCCGTGGTAGCAACTTCCGCTGCGGACGAAGACATCGAGCCGCGCGGCTGGTCGGAACCATTTCTGAGAGTGTCCGGTTAGCTTCTGGGGGTGATGAAGGGACCATCTCCATGAGGACCGAATATCTCGCGGCGATTGTGATAGCTGTTCTTTCCGCTGGTACCTGGCTGGCAGTCGATTCTATCGGCTCCCTGCCTTCCGAAAAGCAGTCCACGGCGGTCGCCGTGCAACTGGCGGACCGGTCAGCTGGGTCCGTGGATCCATTTCTTCGTTCTGGTGGATAACAGCCGGAGTAACTCAAACGCATTGATGCACGCCTCGAATTGGGCCGAGGTTAAATGCGGCCGTCCTGCAGCGGCTCGATGCCGCTGGCGATCTCGACCAGCTTGCGGGCGGCCGCGTCGGGGTCGACGAATGGACCTTCGGCGGCGTACTTCATGCGGCGGAGTCCCGCTTGTGCACACCATGCGATGTCTCGTCGCCTGCTAGGTCAATGCATGCCAATGCAACGCGCAGCCACTTCAAGCGATCAAGCGCGCTCGTAGCCGCTACGGCTCGCCTCATTGCCTCTTCAGCCTCGGCTGGATGATCAAAATTCCGACTCACGGAGAGCGGGTATATCCGATAAAACTTAACTGGAAACGGCGGGTGCCGCCCGGAAAACTACGGCCTGCGCCATGAGCGAGATCGACCGAACGGCGGCAAACTTGCCGATCTGCGACTGCGTCGGCAGCGACCGCGTGCCGATCGTGTCTGAAATGTTCAATCCGCACACGGGCCGGACCGTGACAATGTTCCAGTGCAGGCAGTGCGGATATGTGACGTGGGATGATCGACCCACATTTCCTTCGCCGTGGGGAGCCTCTGGGTGAGACGGGCCTGCGAGATTACAGGCACGCTTGGCGTGTACTGGATTCGCACAGCCACCGGCCTTTACCCAGTCTTAACGCTGGTTGTGCCGATCATCGGGCTCTCGCGCGAACACCGAGGGAGAGGCTTCCTCCAGATGCTGAAAGACGGCACTTACAGGGCGTGGCTCAAGACCCCGCTCGGCCAAGGCACCGGCATTGCCCATGTTGCAACCGGCAGAATCTGGGGCCGCAGCAGCATTATGACCTACAACGGCACCTGCGAAGTCGATGGAGATCGATTCACCGCAATCGTATCGATCAAACGGCATACCGATGAGCATGTAACTATCTTCGGCGCCGATGACCTCACGCTCAAGCTTGAGGGAACGTGCTCCGGCAAGATAGGTCGCTATGTCGGGACGGCAGAAGAGGTGCCGGGAGTGCTCTTCGAGGGAACGCTCATCCTCACCGAGGAGGAGCCGCCTTCGCTAAAGGCGAGCGAGTCGACGCCAACGTTCAACCCGAACAAACTTCCCAAACTGCCGAAGCGCTCCCGCTAAATGACCCCGCAAGCCGGTACGCCTTCGCTCGCTTCTTGCGGGCTTTGCGACCGGCTCGCGATGCCGATTGAGCGCGCGCACAACGCCGATGCGGGCGAACATCGTCGGGCCACCGAGGTCGGCCACCAGCATCAGCGCCTCGATCGCGGCCTGCCATTCCGGCGCGTCATGCTCGCGCTTTGGCAGCTTGGTGATGAACGTCGCGGCGTCGTGCAGGGTGATCAGCTTGCAGCCATCTGGCAGTAGGATCGGATCGTCGAAAGTCCGCTGCCAGCCTCGGTATTACGCTACTGCGGCTCGTGCTTGTCCGTCAGTTCTCGCACCGCCAAGCTAAGCTCCAGCTCTCGAAGCCGTTCTATCAGCAGTTCTACGATATCCTCGTAGTCGGAGGGCGATAGCGAACTCACACCGCGCAACGTCTGTTGCTGAAGACGGTCGACACCCTGCTGATCATCCCGAACCAGAATCTGTTCCGGGTGGCCAGCGAGAAGACCACGTTCGCCGATGCCTTTGCCCTTGCCGACCAGGTGCTTTATTCCGGCGTGGCCTGCATCAGCGACCTCATCGTCAAGGAAGGCCTAATCAATCTCGATTTTGCCGACGTCCTCTCCGTCATGAAGGAGAAGGGCAAGGCCATGATGGGACGGGGCGAGGCCTCCGGCGAGAAGCGCGTGCTTGCCGCTGCTGTGGCCGCGATTTCCAATCCATTGATCGAGAATCCCTCGATCAAGCGCGCCAGTGGCCTCATCATCTCTATCACCGGCGGCAAGGATCTCATGCTGTACGAAGTCGACGAAGCTGCGACCCGCATTCGCGACGAGGCCGACCCGGACGCCAACATTATCGTCGGCGCGTCGTTTGACGATAGCCTCGACGGTATCGTCCGCGTCTCGGTGGTGGCGACCGGAATCGATAATCTCGACCCGGCGTCTCAGGCGCAACCGGTGGAAACCGCCATCGCCCAGCTCGCGGGCAGGCTGCGCAACGACGGCCGCCGCATCGCCGATCGCATCGAGCGCAGTGCACCCCTTCCGCAAGTGGAATGCCCGCCGCCCCGCTCCGAAGCGCGACAGCCCGTGGGGCAACCGGCAAGGGCGGCTCCGGAATATGCGCGCCACGCGGCCGACCGGCCGCTCGATCCTTACGGCCGCACCGCTGCGCGCAAT
Source organism: Bradyrhizobium sp. MI1.3 (assembly GCF_055811695.1). Lineage (NCBI taxonomy): Bacteria > Pseudomonadati > Pseudomonadota > Alphaproteobacteria > Hyphomicrobiales > Nitrobacteraceae > Bradyrhizobium > Bradyrhizobium sp. MI1.3. Next base: position 12,168 of record NZ_JBVVPQ010000118.1, read on the forward strand.
GCGCCCGATGAGGCTATTCTCGATATCCCGGCCTTCCTGCGCCGCGCCGCCAACTGAACGGTCGCAGGAGGGGAGTTACGGTCGTCATCCCGGGGAGCGACGAAGTCGCGAGCCCGGGATCCATTGTGAACAAGCGTTCAAGATTAACCCCTTCGCCGCTTGCTGGATCAATGCTTTAGCTCGCCGATCGGCGTCGGGACGCCACGCCGATTTACACGCTGGGCCAACTTCCGGGCTTTCTACCGCGATGTTCATCCGAAACCGTCATGGCGGCACCTGCTCGTGCGCGCCGATCCGACTGGCGAGTTTTCGCCGGACAATTGCCTCTGGCAGGGTGGAAGACGGTATCGGGGGCGATCGACCGCTCGATGACCGAGGACAGGGCGTTACTGCTCGCGTCCTCAAGTCGTTGACGCCGCAGCGGTAAAGGCCCCTTCGAGGGAGGCCGGAAGGCATGATCCAGATCAAGGCTGCCGCTTGACTGCCGCCCAAGGAATTCGCGCAGTAAGTTGCTCAACCCGTTTTCTGGGCTGGACGCTTTGCGGTTGGATCGCTGCGCTGGTGAGTGTGGTGGGCCGCGACGATCCCCACCCCCGCCGCCGTTTACTGCCCGGTGATCTGGAGCATGTCACCAATGAAACGCTGTCTCGTTGCTTTCGCAATCGCCGCCAGCCTGTTCGCACCAGTTGCGCACGCCAACGATGTCTTGGAAGCCAAGTTGCGGGCCTACGTTCCGGTCTTCTCCCTCGCCAGAGTATGTGACATCACGATCAATGACGCCACCTCGGGTGACCACCGCGCCACGCTTGAAGCGGTGAAATCTGAGCCGAATGCTGAGAAACTCGCCTACCGCCTCCATTACGAAACGCAGACGGCCTACATCAAAGCCCGCGACGGAGGTCAACGGGTCGCCTTCTGCAAAGACTTCATCGCAGCCAACAGCCAATACGCCAAGGCGCGCGTCACCGCCGTGGTCGAGGACCACATGAGCCACGTCAGCACTAATGTGCAGAAAGCGATTGCCTACAACGTCTGTGGAGCGAACACCTACGCCAAGCTGTCCAAGGCCGACTGGAAGCCGTACGCGCTTACCAAGAAGATGCTTGAGATCGAGCATAAGCTGGCCAAGGAAAACGCCGAGACGAACGGCTGGAACGTCGCCGAGGAAACGACGGCGGTCACGGAACAGTTCTGCGCCGCGGTAAAAACCCGATGAGCATCGCCGCCGCCAAAGTTCGAGCCCCGCTGATGCGTCTTTGCGCGGCTTTGACACGATGCCTCCAGCCCGAGCCTGAAGGCGTGCAGCACCGCCTCATGGCGTCGGCTCCGCAGCGCATGGAGGTCCGACTTAGCAGCAACTACCGCGATCACCGAGCGGAAAGCCTTGCAGGTCCTTGGTTGGAACATCGTTTCGTCCGAACATTTCCAAGAATGGTCGCTTCGTCAGTGCGAAAAGTTCTGGCGATCCAATATAGCTGGAATACTTGCGCGCCGACCAGACGTCAGAGGCGTCGGCGGACGACCACTCAAACAACGGACGAAACTTTCGTTTTGGGTCCAATCGGGTGCCCGGTCAAACAACAATGATATCTCGGGTGCGAGGCGCACACGGGCCAGTTTTCCCGAGCGCCCTGGCGCATCGACCACCCTATCGAGCCGTTGACGAAATTCCGTCGCGGTTCCTTCGGGCAGCTTTTTGAGTAAGACCTCAACCAGCCGCCCGGCGGGAGCATTCAAAGCGTCCGTAGCCGCGCAGGGCGCCTGCCATGTCGTCCGTGCTATGTTGCTTTCCGGGCATCGAACGGCGGCAGGATGCTTGATAG
>NZ_JBVVPQ010000119.1:0-13222 GCF_055811695.1 Bradyrhizobium sp. MI1.3
CCCTCGAAATCGTCATAGCGCTTCTCCTAGGATTACCCCTAGGACCTGCAGCGTTCGCGTCCGTCAAACAAGGCGGCACTCAACGGAGGAATACGATCCGTCGCGTCGCAACCCGCTCGAAAGAACCGCTCGAAGGTGCCGAGTCGTTGTCACTTTCGTTGCCGTCGTTCTATGGATGCGATAGGTGTCCACACCGCCTATAGCTTGACGCGAATGAGTCTTCAGCAGAGTGCTTGGCCCTCGCGTCGGCGTGCGGACAGATGCTTTGGTCAGGTTGTGGTCAGCTAGCTTATATATCCTCGTTGGCAGTGCTTTCGTGGCACAAGCTCAATCGCGTGCAATTTGCCAATGCCGGAGCGTCTGATGTATGGCAGAATCGGTGGCTCATCCAGCCAGTCCACAAGCGCTAACCAGGCTGATAAATCGGGAGATGCGGGAGATAGCACCCGTTTTGCCGAAGCGGTTGCCGCCATGGAGCGAGGTGAGTCGTCGTCGGGCGCGACGCCATACTCCCTGCGCTCCAATCCGCCCATAATCAAGATTGTCGACCGAGAATCGTTCATGCGCCGAGTGAAGAGATTTTTGTCAAATGACATCAGGCACATCGCTAGTAACCCACAAGAGTACTCGAATTTTGTTTCGGAGAAAGCCGAGCGGACTGCAGCTGTCGCTGGAGGCTATTCCAGTACTTACGATGATCCGGATGAGCCCGCGCGATTTTTCAGCTATCAGTTGGGTGACGAAGCTGTAGGGCTTTTAAGAGCCGGAGGCCCGGTCCGGATCAAGGGAGACCATTTTCGCCAACAGTTCGGGCGTAACGATATCACGTCCGTGGTAGATCTACGCGTTACTCATCCGCTCGTCGAGAACGCGGGCGATATCCTGCTGGAGCATCAACTGCGAATGGACGGCGATCATCCGTTGGTCTTGTCGCGTCCTGGCGTAGGGGGTATGGAACCCCGTCTAGCGGAAATGGGTTTTGTTCACGTGGGTCGCAATAACTGGGTGCTTGATCCTCACCAGCATCCCGACGTGTGGACCAAGAACGAGAACGACCAGTGGCAGCGAGTAGACAGGCCTGCAAAGTATCTTTCCAAAGTCGAGGATAGCGATACTCAAGAGAGCTTCGAGACGGATTCGTCTGACGATGATCCCTCGTATTACCTGGAGCGCGCTCTTCGAAAATTGGCTGTGGAACAAGGTTGCACGGGCCGGTTCAGAAGTGAACTTGAATGAAACGCTCGCGCAGGTCCGAAAACGACGTTCAGAACTTATCGAGATCCAAGCGGATCGTTGAATATCGAGATCGACGGTCCATCCTCAGCCGCAAGGAACGACGTGATGAGGTCGGCGGGGCAAGCGAGATCGAATTCGTCGAGGTGACCAAACACTGCGGCTGGCGCATTCTCGCCTGCATCGAAGGTGGGCAGTGACACGCATCGATGGGGGCGGTAAGCCGCATGTCTCGGAGCTTGGAGCCGACCTCTCTGAAGGGGCAGAGGCGTCTCGTTCGACGGCGCGCTCTGCAGAAGGCGGCCAATCATTCGGTTCTGTCGTCGACCAGGTGCGCTCTGAGCTTCAGGAGCCAAGGGCGCCCTCGTCTCGCGCCGCGCCCAGTAGCGACGATGTCTTGCCCGATAGGTTTGTTTTCAGTGCACATCGAAGCCTGGCGCAACAGCTGCAGCGCGCGACCAGTGGGAGCCGTTGGCGCTTCCCTCCCCGAGCAGAATCTAGCTCGTCGCGTTTCGATGGAGAGTTGTGGCGCGGACATCCAGAGAGCTCGCAAACAGGCTCGCTTCCGCTGCCCGGGCGATCTGGGGGTGACGACCGAGGCGCCGGAACGGAAAGGCGGCGCATGGACGATATATCTGCGGAAACCGTCGATGGCTCGGGTGCGGAGCGACTTTTTAGAGATTCTAGCGGCGCACCACGTCGGGAAGTACTCTCTCTCCGTTCGGGTGGCGGGCCTCGGCGCGGCGATCGAGCGGCCGAAGGCTCGCAACTAGGCTCGCTCCCGCCGCCTAGCCATTGCTTGCCCGACATGGATGGCGAATCACGAAAGCGGCGCATCGCTGAGGTGCTTGCAGAGACCATCCACGGCTCAGGTTCAGAGCGACATCCGAAGCGCCATCATGGGGCACCAAATCGTGAAACTAGGTTGTTGCGATCTGATGGCGGATCCCGGCCCGCCGATCAGGCCGCCGGGGGCTTGGCACGAGGCGCGCTCCCGTCCCATGCACAATCCGTCGCCGACCTGAGTGGCGACCAAAAAAGGAAGTGTGTCGACAATGCCGCCACGCGGAGCATCCAAGGGCCGAACTTGCGCTCTGAAAATCAAGAGTTAGGTACGCTCTCCGCTCAAAGGCCACCTTCGACCAGCGATGTCCGACGCCGCACGTCAGCCGATCCCTCCGTTAGTACGCGAGACTGCCAGCCCGGTTTTCGTTATTTGCCGCATCGGGGCGCGTCAAATTGGGAAGAAAGTTCGTCGCGTGCCGGTGCCGAGGGCCGCGGTGCCGATCAGTCCAGGAGTTCACAACAAAGTGCCCGTTCCTCGCACAGGCAATTCGTATCCGGCTTGGACCACGGATCAAAAAGGCGGCGCCTGGATGATGTCGCCACGCCAGGCATTCAAAGTGCAATTTCAGAACAACAATCTAACGCAGCTCTACACGCGATTTGCGTCGCGCGTGACATCGTCGGATTCTCACGTGCAGTGGTGGAGTATGACAGACGGCTGCGGGGGGCGGGCGACGGGGTCCATGCAGCCTTCTTGCAAAAGGCTGCCGCCGAGTTTAGAAGTCGGTTTGTCAAGCGCTTCGAGGACGATATCCGCCGCGGGAAATCATGGGGATACGCCACGACATGCAACGCGCTGAGTCGCGAGGCCGCAGGTCAGGAACGTATCGAAGCTTGCAAGGCGATGGCAGCTCGGGTGTCACAGCTTCATGGTGCGCTGGTGCGCGAAGTCGACCCCAAAGCTCTTTCGCTCTTCGCGGCATCATTTGGTCGGCATCCGCAGTCGAGGACATGCCGCAATGGAACGATCAGAATCGCCGAATTCTGCCGCGATGAAGGCGAGGCACTTGGAGCGCTGAATAGTCAAAGCCTGTCGTTGCTGGTGAATGGTTTCAGCAAGTGGACGCAACCGTCGGAAACCCGTGAGGGCGCGGAAGCCGTCGCCAGAGAGGTCCGTCGTCGCACCGACCGCCGTTTGTGGCTCTCTGATTTTTCTCAGCAACACTTGGCGAACCTTGTGAATGGTTTCAGCAAGTGGCCGGAAGAGGAGTGGTCTCGCCAAGGCACCGGAGCGATTGCCGGTGAGGTCCTTCGCCGCTCTCACAATGACTTCGAGCTCTCTGTATTTGATCACCAGGCGCTGGCGAGCCTTGTGAACGGCTTCGGCAAGTGTCCGGAAGAGGCGGTCTATCGCCAAGCCACAGTTGCGATCGCGGGCGAGGTCGTCCGCCGCGACCGCCGTGGCGGACTCTCTGACTTTTCTCCCCAAGAACTGGCGAACCTGGTGCACGGTTTCAGCAAATGGCCGGAAGAGGCAGCGTGTCGCGAAGCCGCAGGCGCGATGGCCGGTGAAGTCCTCCGTCGTGACCGCCGCGCCCAGCTCTCTGCTTTTGATCACCAAGACCTGGCGAACCTTGTGAACGGTTTCAGCAAGTGGCCGGAACAGGCGGCGCCTCGCGAAGCCACTGGAGCGATTGCCGCTGAGGTCAGTCGCCGCGCCGCGCGCGACCAGGTAGGGCTCTCTGATTTTAATTACCAGGATCTGGCGAACTTGGTGAACGGTTTCAGCAAATGGCCTGAAGAGGCAGTCTATCGCCAAGCCACAATTGCGATCGCGGGCGAGGTCCTCCGCCCCGCCCGCCATGCCTTGCTCTCTGAATTCGCTCACCGAGAACTGGCGAATCTGGTGAACGGGTTCAGCAAATGCTCGGGCAATGCGGACTGTCATCAAGCCACAGTCGCGATCGCCAGTGAGCTCATTCGCCGCCGCTCCCAACTCTCTGATTTTACTTGCCAGAATCTGGCGAACCTGGTGCATGGTTTCAGCAAATGGCCGGAAGAGGCGGCGTCTTGCGAAGCCGCAAGCGCGATCGCCGGTGAAGTCCTCCGTCGTGGCCGCCGCGCCCGGCTCTCTGCTTTTAATCACCAAAGCCTTGCGAACCTTGTGAACGGTTTCAGCAAGTGGCCGGAACAGGCGGCGACTCGCCAAGCCGCTGGAGAGATTGCCGCTGAGGTCAGTCGCCGCGCCGCGCGCGACCAGGTAGGGCTCTCTGATTTTAATCAACTGGACTTGGCGAACCTTGTGAACGGTTTCAGCAAATGGCCGGAAAAGGAATGGTCTCGCCAAGCCACCGGCGCGATCGCAAACGAGGTCCTTCGCCGCGGCCTCCGACTCTCTGAATTTACTCATCAGCACCTAGCTAACCTGGTGAACGGTTTCAGCAAGTGGCCGGAAAAGGAATGGTCTCGCCAAGCCACCGGCGCGATCGCAAGCGAGGTCCTTCGCCGCGGCGTCCGACTCTCTGAATTTACTCATCAGCACCTAGCTAACCTGGTGAATGGTTTCGGCAAGTGGCCGGACAGGGCGGACTGTCGCGACGCCGCAGTCGCAATCGCCGGTGTATTCATTCGCTGCGTCGACCAGTTCTCTCATCTTACTCCGCAAGCATTGGCGACATTGGTGAACGGGTTCAGCAAGTGGCCGGAAGAGGCGGCGTGCCGGCAGTCCACGATGGACATCGCGCGCGGATTGGGTGCTCGAGGACAACGGTTCGGCGTGTTCACCACGCCTCAGCTGAGTATGCTCGCCAATGCTCTGTCGCGAATGATCATGAGGGCAGAGGACAGGGGGGAGATTACGGACGCCGCTCTGCCGAAGGATCGGTTGCACAAGCTCGCGCACTACTTGCACTATGATGATGATTGCCTGGGGCACGCTGACGTTCTGGACATCACGACCATTTTCAAGGCGCTGGGTAAGGCTCGGCTGTTTGATGATCTTGGTTTGCTCGCATCGACAGGCTTGAATCGGCTCTCGGAATTGCGTCAAGCCCCTGATTTTACGATCCAGACCGATCTGGAAACCCTGGGTAATCTGTGTGCTGCTCTGCTGCCGCTGGCGCGCAGTCCACAGAAGCTGCTGCGCCGGCACCGCGCGCAGGCCCTCAACGTGCTCAACGACCTCCAACTCGTGATCGAGCAGAAGATCGAGGCGCATCTGAGCGCAGGCGATGCCGAGCGGACCCGTGGGCCGCTTGCGAGTCGCCGCCCCGCTTTATCAATCTATCAGACGCTCAAGGCCCGTGCGGTCCTGGAGAGATTGTTCACGTCACCGTATGTCGAGGGCAGGGGGCCCGACTTGCGGGTGAGGCAGGAAGAACTGGAGTGCAAAACCAAGGAGATCCTGGACAGGACGCGCGGTCTCATTGAAAACGACCTTTCCAGCATGAGCTGGAACCTGATCGCACAGATCGAGGCGGACAATCCAGTGGAGGCGCTGGACTTATTCATGGAGCAGGATGCGGCGGCGATCCAGGCCCAACATCCTTCTTCGGTCTTCGACATGCATCAGGTCTTGCGAACCATGGATCACGAGCCCAGACAGCCGCAGGGTGACGCGGGACTGATGCAGTTGCCGGTGGTGGACATGCAGGGGCGGCCGGTGGCCACGGAGCCGGAGAGACGGTATTCAGTTTTTCATCGCCTGACCTCGGGGGCGGTGAAGGTCGTTGCGGTGCAGCTACCAGGAACCCCGAGCGCCTTCATGTTGGCGCGTACGGTGAGCGTCAACGGTGTGCCATACCGCATGGACCTGTTCGGTGGCAGCAAGTTAAAGGCGCCGCGATTGACCGTGTCTCAGATTGCGGCCCGTGCTCCAGGCGAGCTAGCAAAGCCTTCTTCCGGGGGAAAGCTGCTGGCGATTCCCTATGCCGAAACCGCACCTGGCACGGCCTTCGAGCAGCTGTCGCGCGCCTGGGCCCCTTTCAAAGAGGCCTATTATTATACCCAGCGAAGGGGATTTGCGGCGCCTCCGGCCATCAAAGGGCTATCTCCGCACGACTACGCGCTGGAAGGCGCCTTCAAACTGGCGCTGCTGCCAGACCGTCCGGCCGACAAGGAGCATCCCTTCAAGCTGAGGGGGCCGGACCGCCCTATTGCGCTGCGACCGCATGACGGCTGCGGCTTCATCAGGGCCTCGCTGGCCAACCTTATGCCAGCTGTTCGTCGCGGCGGCGAGCAGGAAGGTCCTGACCAGATGCCTGCCTTTGGTGAGGGAAGGAAATCATCCCTGCCAGTCTCGGCGCTGCAGCACTATCCGCGCAGCGAGCAAGTGGCGGATGAGGCCCGAGAAAAGGCCAGGATCTGGCTTGAGCGCAAAGAAGAGCCGGAGTTGACGTCCGACGAGCTGTTTCGAACGGTAACGGCCGGACATATTGATGGCGTCGGCGCGATTGCTGTTCCGTCCGGTGATGAGTGTCTCCATATTCCGACGCTCAAGAGCAAGACGTTGAGCGGTGGTGGCGTGCTGATCGGGCGATCTCCTTATGACAAGCCCAACCTCCGCCCGTTCGCCCCCGACAAGGTCAGATCTGCCGCTGATGGCGACCCGACCGCGGCGTTTCTGGATCAGTGCGTGACCATGCAATACAGTTTCAATGTCGCCCAGAAGTCGGGGAAGGAGTTGGCAGCCGATGATCCGACTTTCTTTGCCAAAGGACTTTTGATCGTGGTGCCGGATGAGATGTGGCCGGCCGATTTCGCGGACCGCAGTCTAGTGATGTCTGCCGAGGACGTCAAGTGCCATTCCAGCTGGACCAAGGGCAAGGACCGCGCGAAGGCGGACACGCCGGTCGATTGCGTCGGCATCCTGCAGGCGACCGAATTGTTTGCCGCAGGCTCGGTGGTTGCCGTGCCCCCCAGTGAACAGAAGAAGCTTGACGGCGATTTCGACGGCGATAGCCTCGTCATCATCGGCGACCGGCCGCAGCTTTACGAGCATGTGAGGCAATTCGATCAAGAGGAGCAAGCTCGCGGATTGAGCTCGCTCAAGCCGCCAAAGTCGCACACGCCGGCGATTAAGGACGGTCGCTACAAGTTCGGTCGCGCCAGGCAGATCCTCGGCGCTACGCGGAACGTTCTGGAAATCTATGCTGGTCTGCAGCGAGGCTTTCTGGCTCAATCCCATGATGGGCGACAGTGGTTTGCCGAGCGTGCCATCTTCGGCACCTACGAAGGCATTCACCAGGAGCTCAAGCGAGATATCCGAGGCCTGTTGGAGCAGGAACATGTCAGTGCTCATAATGTCCAGGACAAGCTCGAGAAGGTGCGGCACGAGATCGAGCTGGCAGACCATCCGGTCGCGCGCGAGATCGCCGAGTTGCTCCTCGCCGAGCTCAAGGCGTGGACCGGAAGGCTGGATGAGCAAGTCCTGCCCGATACAGTCGCCGGCGTGAGCGAGGCACAGCTCGCAATGAGCCAACCGCTCCGCGAGCTGTTCCCGGAGCTGGTGGAGACCTATTCGGCAACGGCTCAGCCACGCGACCGCGTCCAGCTTCTCGTCGACCGTTACCCTGCGCGCATCGACCCGCGACCGGATGGTTACAATCCGCACGACCTCGTGCAAAGTGCAAACAATCTCCTGAGCCTCGGCATTAAGATCGGAACTGACGCCTGTAAATCCGACACCGGCGCCCACATATTTATGTTCAAGAGCGTGCACCTTCAGCGCCTGCTACAACAAACACCAGGGTGGAAATTGGTGCCTTACACCAAGAGCATTGCGGCTACCCTCAACCAGGGGCGGTTCGATGTCGATGCGACATTGGAGGATCTCCAGGACAATCCGACGCTGGCGGCTTCAGTCATGCAAGCCTCAATCAAACTTGCTGTCCAGCGAGGCATTCTGCCTAAACCCTCGGGCCGAAGGCTTGCTACCGATGATTCCGCCACGACAATCACATTGACTCGCGAGCAGGCCGCACAGCGCGCCCAAATGGAGGCTTCCCGCGCTCAAGCCGAAGAGAAGGACATCACCCCGACGGCAATCTCGGTTGCCGAAGCCCTCGGCAGAGCCGACTTCAAGGTGAAGATGCCCCATCTTGCTCAGCGTTTGAGATCAGAAAGCTCGATGACAGACCAGCTCGTCGGCACGCAGGCCCCGCTTGAGGCCGGCGCCCAGCTGATAAAAAACGCTGTACGTCACGTCTTCGAACTCTCTGATAGGGATTTCACACGTGCCTTCAAGAAAGCCATTCTCGTCTTCGACGAGAGCGGCTATGCCGAGGTCAGCACGACCAACTGGTTCAGGATGCGATCGCCGACCTTCGTCGGTATCAAGACTGTGCTCGCCACGCCGGGCGGCTACCGCTTCGAGGTGGAGTTCCACACGGCAGACAGCTACAAGGCCAAGATCGACAATCACGACACGTACAAGGAGCTGCAGCGAGGCAGACGAGAGCCCCTGGATCAGTCCATAGCAGCGCAACTCTCGGAGCGAGTGCGACAGGCCTGCAACAAGGTTGTCATCCCCGACGGAGCCATAGGAATCCCCCATTGGGAAGCCGACGCAGATAGTACTGTTGGTGCCAGCCTAGCTCGTCTGTTGCAGGTGGCCCCTCCGAGACGCACGGCGCGCTCCGGGATCGCAACGGAGATTCTTGGCGCCCTGGGCGCCCGACCGATCGTGCTCGTCGGCATGATGGGCGCCGGGAAATCCACTTTTGGCCGTGCACTCGCCAAACGACTAGGGCTGAGGTTCGTCGATTCCGATAAAGAAATCGAGGCCAAGACCGGCAAGTCCATAGCTAAGATCCTCGCCGAGGATGGTGGGGCGCATTTCAGGAATCTTGAGGTGAATGAGATCAGGGAGTCGATCGACCAAGGGCCGGCGGTGCTCGCAACCGGTGATGGAGCGTTCATGATCGAGGAAATCCGGCATCATGTCGGCGAGAAAGCGGTATCGATCTGGCTCAATACCAACGAGGACGTGATCAGGCGGAACCTGAGGCACAACACCAGGGGTCCGAAGATACAAACCGCCGACCAAAACCAGACCATCATAGACCTGATGCACGTGCGCAATCCTGTCTATCGGCTTGCCGATCTCACGATTGCCCCGCAGCAGCAGCGGGATCTCCATAGCCCGAATGCTTGCCTGACGACGCTGCACGCGCACCTTTGCGGTGAGGGCAACCGAGCAGGCGACAGGCGAACGACTGGCGCGCACGACTGGGGTGGCGCCAGCCGCGCCGAAAGCATGGGACCTTCAGCGATGCCCACCGGCTTTGGGGGACCTCATTTCGACGAAAACGTCGTCAGCAATCCGTGGCAACACGCCAGCACTCCTGGCTATGACGGGGACCGCGCCGCCGCATTCGGCGTGCCGTCCGCGGCCCATCACCAGACGCCGCCACAGGCACTCGCGAGCGCATCGCTGCCTGACTTGCCTGTCGGTCCGTGGAGGTACACGCTCCAAACGTTCTTGGAGCGATTCAATGCCGACATGGGACAAGCCAGTGGCCAAGGACTGAATTGCCTGCTGGATACGATTCTTCAATTTGCCCACAACACGAGGCGCCAGGACCATGAAACGCCGCAGACTCGCCAACTTCGGCAACAGGTTCGGTCGTTGCGGAGCAGCCTAATTCAAATCGCCGCGGTCGATCCGCATGGCGAGATCGACCTTTACGGGGCTGAGGGTGTCGGGGTCTTGCTGGCGAACCAATTTGGCCTACGCATTCAAGCTATCGAGGCAGAGTCGCCATATGAGAATGCCAGGCTAACCGTGCATCCTGTCCTGGGTGAAGGAGGTCGACTGGCGCACATTCTGCACACGCCGGGGCATTTCCAGCCGCTGTGGCCCCGGCACTAAAAAATGAAAAGCTCAAGAACGGCCGTCGCTTCCTCAATGCGCCAGAGTCCCGTCGGTGAACCGGCAGCGACCGATGCGGCGAACTTCGCGATGCCGAGGCGGCGAAGCTCCGTGAATCGGTTATGCCCGTTCCGCCATTGCCGCCAGAGATACAAGCGCAGTCTCCGGCGGATCCAGGCTTCCAGGTTCGTTAGCACGCGCGGGGTCTGACAGAAGCCGAAGTACCCGCGCCATCCGATGAGGTATGGCGTGAGGTCTGCGATCATCTGCTGCAAACTGATCCCTCGCGTCCGGCATGTGATTTCCCGGATTCGGTCTTTGAACTTGTCGAGGGCTTTCGGCGCAATGCGTCGCTCGCTCCCGTCATTCGCAAGTCGTCCGTGAAGAACGCGGCTTTCAGGCTGGAGCGGACTGACGGGTTGGCATGAGGGCGACGAGAATCTGGCACAATAAAAGCCGGATCCATCGGATCAGCCGGCGGAAGTTGTAGCCGACGCCGGCGAGGACAGCGTTGGCAGCATCGCCCTGGCGGTACCAGAGATAGTTTCTGCCCATGCGATGCTCGGCTTTGAGATGGCCGATCACGGGTTCGACGGCTGCCCGGCGGCGCAACTGGCGTTTGATGTCGGATGTGACGCCGCGTTTCTGGCCGGATATGAAGACCCTGAACTTGTGATCTGGCGGTGCATTGTGGCCGCGATATCCTTTGTCGGCGAGGATGCGATCAAGGGTATTGCCGACCAGCGCCTCCATTTCCGGGATCACGGTTGCCAGGGTGTGTCCGTCGTAGGGGTTGCCCGGCATCGACTTCACGTGGGTGACGAACTGGCCGCCCTTGGCGCGGCCGATGGTGGTGGCAACGCTGACCTTGACGCCGAACTCGTAGGGCCGGTGGGCCTTGCCTTTGCCGATGCATTCGACTTCCGGGGCATGCAGGGAATAGACCTTGGGGCCGCGCTGGCGCTGCTGTTGCTCGCGTATGGTACGCATACGACGAAGGCCGCCTGATTGACGCATGCGCGCGGGGGCCGGGTCGGCTATGATGGCGCTGCGTGAAGGTTAGGCAGCTTGCTGATCGTTGGGTTCGTCGGCTTGGCGCGGGAGCTTCCATTCCCAGGGCAGCAGTTCGTGCAGACGCGAAGCGGGAAGATCAGCGATCCGGGCGAGGACGTCGGAGAGCCAGGCTTTGGGATCGACATCGTTAAGACGACAGGTGGTGATCATCGTCAGCATGATGGCGGCGCGTTCGGCGCCGCGCAGGCTGCCGGCGAAGGTCCAATTGCGCCTTCCCAAGGCGATGCCGCGCAACGCTCTTTCGGCGGCGTTGTTGCTGAGGCAGATCCTGCCATCGTCGAGGAAGCGGGCAAAGTCGGCCCAGCGCCTGAGCATGTAATTCATGGGCTTCAGGACCTCGGAGGAGCGTGAGAGGGTTTCTCGCTCGCGCAGCAGCCAGGTGTGCATGTCGTCGAGCAGCGGCTTGCTTCTCTCCTGGCGCACGGCGCGCCGCTCGTCGGTGCCGCGGCCGTTGATGGCGCGCTCGATCTCGAACAACGCATCGAGGCGTCTGACCGCCTCCAACGCGATCGGAGAGACCGGTTTGCGCCTGTGGCCTTCCCGGGCGTTCTTCTCGATGTCGGCCAGCTCGAAGAAGCCCCGCCGCGCATGGGCGAAGCAAAACTCCGGTGTAATCGGCAGCACCTTCTTCTGCGGATCGAACAGCGGCTCGAAGCCGTTGTAGCAATCGGCTTGCAGGATACCGGCGAAGGCGGCCAGATGCTTCTGTGGATGTTCGCCTCGACGGTCGCTCGAGATGGGGTAATCGGCGTTGCGCCCCATCCTGCTACCCTGAAGAGAAAAAGTAGGTGCTGCGTTTCGAGCCGATGGTAAACGTGATCAGGAAGGACCTGCCACAAGCATCAGAAAAGGAAGCGCAGCGTGAAGCATTATGCCGGTTTGGACGTCTCAGTCAAAGAGACTTCGGTATGCATTGTTGATGAAACGGGCGAGGTCTGCCGGGAAAGGAAGCTGGTCAGCCATCCGGATGATCTTGTTGAACTGTTGCGTGATCCGCGGTGGCATTTGGAGCGGATCGGTCTCGAAGCTGGTCCACTGTCGCAATGGCTCTACGAGGGGCTGGCGAAGGCCGGCCTTCCGGTGATCTGTATCGAGACCCGGCATACAAAATCGTTCTTCAAGGCACAGCAGCCGAACAAGAGCGATCGAAACGACGCGCGTGGCATTGCCCAGATGATGCGCGTCCATCTGTTCAAGGCGGTGCATGTGAAGACGTTGGCGAGCCAGAAGCGCCGCGTCCTGCTGACCGCCAGGAAGCTGCTGCAGGAGAAAGCCATTGCCATCGAGAACGACATTCGCGGACTTCTGCGGAATTTCGGGCTGAAGGTCGGCATGGTTGGCTCCGGTAAATACGAAGAGCGCATTCGCGAACTGCTTGAGGGCTTCTCCGATCTGGCAGAGTTCATAGAGCCGTTGCTTGCGGCGCGGAAGAAGCTGCGGGAGGAGTTTGCAACACTGGACCGCAAGGTTCGCGTTAAAGTTCGGAATGATCTTGTTTGCCAGCGGCTGATGACGGTGCCCGGCGTTGGTCCGATCGTATCGATGGCGTATATGGCAACGATCGACATTCCGGCGCGTTTCAAAACGTCACGCGCGGTGGGAGCAGTGATCGGACTAACGCCGCTTCTCAACCAGTCCGGTGAGAGCAAGCGAATAGGTCGTATCACCCTGTGCGGCGACAGCATGTTACGCACTCTGCTCTATGAGGCGGCGCAGACGCTGCTGACGCGAGTCGCGAAATGGTCCTGGCTGAAAGCCTGGGCCATGAATGTCGCGAAGCGGCGCGGCATGCAGAAGGCGATTGTGGCACTGGCCCGACGGCTTGCGGTGATTCTGCACCGGATGTGGAGTGACGGGTCTGAATTCCGTTGGACGCGGGAGGCAGCGCCAGCAGTGGCAGGATGATTTTCGCCATCAAGCTTAGATAATAAAGTTCCGCCTCGCGGCGGAAGGCGTCCTTCGCGGACGTGAATGATATGAGTTCGTTATTACGCCTATCCGATGATACAAGAGCTTCATCAGGATGCGCTCGAGATTGGACCGTATCATTCTTTCTGACCCCATGGTGGGAGGGCTTTGACATGATGCCGATCCCGAAGAGAAGCGCGGGCCGCGAAAAGACGTCAAACGCCGCACACGTGGAAAACTCGACTGCGCTTGACTTCAACACGCCGATTAGAGAAGGCGTAATAGACCGCCGCCGGCGGCGCAGGTCCGGCGAAGGGCCGGTCATCCCGCACATATGTCCAGATCCGACCG
>NZ_JBVVPQ010000120.1:0-12847 GCF_055811695.1 Bradyrhizobium sp. MI1.3
AGGCCGGATACATTGATGCAAGACCGCATCTGCCAGGTTGACGAAACCTCTTGCAACGCGCGGCCGGACCATACATGTGGGTCAAAATGCGAAGAAGAGCAAATCTGGTCCGCCATGCCTCACTGAGCGGACCTCAACCGGTGCGTTGCTACTTCGCTGATGGGCCAGCAGCGGTCAATCGGCCGAGTCGGCCCAAGTCGTCCTGACAGGCTGGGCCAAAGAAGCAGCTGCACTGACCTTTGTTGAACTGTTGTCGTTTTTGAACCTTCGCTCGAATTGCAGGACTCACGTCAGTAGACGATGGGGATGGACTATCCCATCACAGCGTCGAGCGATTTTGGCTACCGTCACTCATCAGCGGCAGTTGCAAAGGACTTAGTTTCCGGGTTGCCAGCCTAAGCCGCACCAAGCCAGCGGATCGGCCGGTGAATATCGCGGAGGCAAAGAGATGTTTCCAGCGAAACTTGCGGCATCGTTGCTTGGCTCAGCGTTGCTACTGACACCCGTACTGGCACGTGACGATGGCCGATACGACCACTCTCCGCTGAAGCCATGGTTCGAAAGCTTGCAGAGCGAATTTGGGAAGTGCTGTACCGATGCCGACGGGTACATAGTGTCCGATGCGGATTGGGAGTCCACTCGTGGGCGTTACCGCGTCCTCATTGACGACGAATGGGTGATCGTACCTGATGGCGCGGTTATCACAGAACCAAACCGTTTCGGCCGCACAATGGTCTGGAGGCACTACATAGACGGCCATCCGCGCGTCCGATGCTTCATGCCTGGCAGTATGACTTAATGCCCTTTGAAAGGTAATCCGCTTCGGTCAAAGGCTGCCCTCTCCAGCCAGCATGGCCTTGGTCGGGTCAGTTGCCCGAAGCGGACATGCCCGCGCTCCGGGCTGAGGTCAGCCACGGGCCACAACCAGACCTCAGGGCCGACATTGGCGAGCGATGCCAGGGATCTTTCCGAGCAATCAGTTACCGCGCCGGGATCGCCAAAACCTGATGCCAGCAGATACTGCCCTGTCGTAAGCTGCGAGGGCCGCGTCGGTTGATATCTCGACCATCTCTCGGAACCGTGCGTCGCTCACCTGCGTGAAGCTTTGGCTTATGGCGTCGGTGAGTTCATCATCGCTGACCGATGGCTCCTTGGGGATTGTTCGCCCCGTGAGCTGACAGAGCAAATTTAGCCGGTAGGTGTCTGCCGCAACTTGCGAAGCCCAGTCTTGCAGGTCCACTGCCTTCCGCATCTTTCCAGCTGCCCAGAACGGTCGATCATTCGGTCAGAATATCCTCAAACTTTCCCATATCAACTATAAGGTTCTCATCCGTTTGGCCCAGGCTAAGCAACGACTGCCGCCATGTCGTCAATGCGTCTAACTCTCGGCTCATCTTCTTCCGGAAGCACAAAAGCTCTCGCATCACACGCTGAAAGCCGAATTGAAATGTTCGCTAAGAAAGCATCGTTGCCCAAGCCAAATTCACAGTACTTGACCTAGACACGCCCTTTTCAAGGTGGTCAGCTTCCATGTCGAAACGCTTTTCCTAGCGATAGTCAGGTCATCTGTCGTTTTAATCGCGGGGTAAGCCTACTGAGTCACGGAGCCTACCCGCTAGCGCGAGGCCAGTCCCTATGGTTTGATCTCTTGGCTTAGATCATAGGGGTCCTTCGTGGCGGGCGAACGCATCGAGCGTCGACTAGCAGCTGTTGTAGCCGCTGACGTGGCGGGCTATTCGCGGCTTATGCACAAGGATGAAGAGGCGACGCATACCAGGCTGGCATCTCTCTTAGCGGAGGGTGTAGCCCCCGCGATCGCGGAGCATCGGGGCCGCTTCGTGAAGAACACCGGTGACGGTTTCCTGGCGGAGTTTCCAAGCGCGGTTGAGGCGGTTCGAGCTGCTTTGCAGTTCCAGACTCGAACCAAGGAACTTACAGCCGGTGAGATTGAAGAAAGACGTATAGCTTTCCGTGTGGGCGTCAATATTGGCGACGTAATCATCGAGGCCCATGACATCTTTGGAGACGGCGTCAATATCGCGGCTCGACTTGAGAGCATCGCGGAACCCGGTGGCATTTGCATCTCGTCTTTTGCCTACGATCAGGTTCGTGGCAAGGTCCCGGTTGAGTTCGTCGATCTAGGCGAGCAGAACCTTAAGAACATCGACCGGCCTGTTCGTACCTACGCAGCAAAATTGAAGGATGGAGCGGTTTCTGTGCCCGACCCATGGGCCAAGAAGCCGCTGGCGCTGCCCGACAAGCCTTCTATAGCTGTCCTGCCGTTCGAGAACATGTTGGGCGGTCCCGGCCAGGAATACTTCACGGATGGTATGGTCGAGGACATCATCACCGCGCTCTCTCGGTTCAGATCGCTGTTTGTGATCGCCCGCAACTCGACCTTCATTTACAAAGACAGAGTCGTCGACATCAAACAGGTCGGACGTGAATTGGGCGTGCGTTACGTACTTGAAGGGAGCGTTCGAAAGGCAGCTGGCAGGATTCGCATTACAGGACAACTTATAGACGCCGTCACTGGTTCTCACTTATGGGCGGACAAATTCGACCATCACGTTGCCGATGATGTTGAGAATATTTTCGATCTACAAGACGGCCTTGTCGCTCGGGTAGTAGGCGCCATTGCGCCTCGGATAGAGCAAGCCGAAATAGAACGAGCGAAGCAGAAATCCACCATCAGCCTTGATGCTTACGATCTCTACCTGCGTGGACTCTCGAGCTGGAATCGCTGGACCAAGGATGATAATGACCAAGCAAAGAAGCTTTTCTACGCGGCGATCGATCATGATCCTGAATTTACAACGCCTTACGGGCTAGCAATTTCTTGCTACATTATGGATCGATCAAGCCATTGGTCCAACCATCAAGATAAAAGAGAAATTGCGCGGCTAATTCATCGAGCGCGAGACATTGGGATGGATGATCCAATTGCGCTTTGTTGGGCGGCGCATGCGATGGCGATGTTCTTCGGTGAGAATGACGAGGCCATCTCCCTGGTTACGCGGGCCACCGAGTTGGATACCAATCTTTCTGTAGCATGGGCCCGCGCTGGATGGATCAACGCGTACGCAGGCGATGCTGACCGGGCGATCGACAGTGTGCATCGTGCTATAAGGCTCAATCCCTTAGATCCGCGTATCTTTCTTGCTTATTCCGCTATGGCATTCGCTCACTTTATTGGACGAAGAGAAGCAGAGGCAATTGAATGGGCTATCAAGGCGTTGCGGCTGAAGCCCGACTGGCCTCCGGCGCTTCGAGTGATCGCGGCCAGCAATTCGGTACTTGGATTTTACAGCGAGGCACAACGAGCCATTGCGAAGCTGTGTGCATTGATTTCCGATGAACGGATCTCCACAGGTTTAGTCAACTATCTCAAGAGACAGCAAGATAAGGAACATTACTCCAACGCGCTGCGTAAGGCCGGCCTCCAAGCGTGAGACGGAGCGAACTCCTAGCCGTGGGTGACGATGCACGACCGGAAGAGCCAGTTCCTGATAAAGAACCCGATCAACCGTTACTTGATCAACTCTCCAATGTTGTCGGGTGAAGAAAGACGCGGGCGGCACGGTGACGCTCTACATCCAAAAAGACAGCCCCGGTGCGTACAAGGAAGCAAACTGGCTCCCGGCTCTAGACGAGGGATGGCTCCAGCAAAGTCCAATCGACTTGGTTGTCGTTGTCAGGGGGGGCTGATAGCTCCTGCATTCCCGCTTAGTGGCGCGTGGCGACGGAGGCGAACAGACAAAGCGCCCCGTTCACGACGCCGAACGCGGCGCGACGGAGGATGTATCAAGCGTAATGGAGGCACACCGCGGGCGCTTCGCTCAACTTCTTCCACCAGATCTCGAAGATCTTGCAACTCTGAGAGCTGAGAAGCGAGTTCGCTAAGTCGTTCGTAAAGGATTGCGCGAGATCCTCGCATAAATGTCCTCCCCACCACAAAAATCACTATCAGGACAGCATCAGAGCAAATGAGAAGACTAAATCAGCGACCGCGCTCGGCTTCATTAAAGCATGTGAATCCCGTCTGCGAACCCGAGTAGTTCCGGAAATTCGGAACCCCACTGTCTCCACTCAGGTAGGGGGCTGCCGTCTGCTCAAAATGAATTTCTTGACTGCTTCAATCGTGCGAGCAAGCTGTCGCGGCCGGCGCGACCTACGCGGCGGAGTGACTAGCACAACGAAGAGCAGGTTCAGCAGCAGCCAGCAGCCGACCGCGATGAAAATGTACTTCATAACTCCTCAGAGGTACCCTCGGCGCGCCTGCGCCCGACTTCGCGATCGCATCCGACGTGAGGGATGTCGACTGGAGTAGGCTACGGCAGGTCGCCGATGGCGCCGACCCGCCATCAGCTCTTGGCAATCAATGGCGTTCAGCGCGGATCTCTCCTGACACCTTCTAGCTCACCCCACGGAAGTCCCTCGCCATTGCACGATGAGTTCACCGCTACGCTAATGACGGGCGTAATGTGCTTAATCAATCCAAGCTCGCGAAGAAATTTGGACCAAAAGTAATCGAGTACTGTCCAGAATACGGGCTGTTGGACGTACACCGTGCCGCGAAAGACAACGAACGAACGATCTGTACCTGCAGCAAGATGCCGAATGAGATCCCGGTTCGAGCCATCGGGAATAAGTGTCGCGATCTGCAGATGGCACGAGGCTCTGCTCGCCCGGATAATCGGCGTGTAATTCACGACCTCGTCGGTCACGACGACGTCGAAGTGGTTGCGTTCAAAGAATTTGATAAGGTCGTCCTTTAAATAGTTTTGAGTTTCGGGCTGGCTTGCGATCTTCCATCCAATCGTCAACAAAAGCACGGCAGCAATAGACCACCTAAATGCGCTGGAATAGTTCACGCCTCACCCCAAGAACACTGAAGCCGACTATTAGGCCGAGTATGATTGTGTTGCCGACCGTGTCTCCCCATGATCCATGGACGGTGGCGTAATGCCATTGGCTCAAACCCATCAAACTAATCCGCGCGACGTTCACTGCTATTACTGAAACGCAGGCCAAAAGGCACCACAACACGTCGTAAGCGGATTTCTTGGAGCCCGCTAATTGGCTCACGGTAACCCAACACAGTACTGCAAGAGACACGTTCGCAAGCGAAGAACAAGCTGGCCAGATTACAAGAACTCCGGATCCGTCAGCAAATTCCACGATGTCCCCGGTCCGATGCGTCCCCAGTATCCAACCAACGAGGGACGCGTCGATTTGCAATATTAGGTTGGCAAAAAACTGAAATAGCAACCGGCTCCAAAGCATGGGCACGGTGATAGCCAGTAATATGAAAGCGCCCCGTCGAGATGAGACGACATCGGCGGAGATAATGATGTAGAGACTAAGAGCGGTTACTGCGAGCCAGCTCAGGGCTCCGATCGGAAGAACGACGAGAAAGAGAAAACCTGCCCCCAGGGCCAGCTCTGACGGACGCACCCCAAACGTTCGGTCTCGATGAACAAGAGATACCCCGGCGGCACACGAGATCCACACAATTATGCTAATCCCGAAGGTATTGAAAAGTGCCTCCGCCCATCCAAGCCGGTTAACTGATTGGATGATGCGTGATGCGAGGCCACTTACACAACCGAGAGCGAATAGTCCCGCAAAGAATTCTCCGCGTGACAACTGCCTCGATATTCGCAATGTACCACGTGCAATCCACTCCTTTGAACATGCGACCACAATCCAGTGCCTCGCCTCGTTTCAGCCGCCGAGTGTTTCCCAGACCACGATAGAGCCTTGCTTGAGAACCGAAATCCCTTGAACTCTGGCGTAGACGAAAGCGGACACAACGATTTCGTCCGGCTAGTATCAGCGGAGATTGCGATTAGCTAACTGCAACGCCTCGCCTGCGCGGCGTGCTCATTATAACAGGCTAGCAATCGCTCTCTTCGGGATTGGCGTGCACCCCCTTGCGACCGCTTGAAGTACCCACCGAAATGTCAGGTAAGACAGGCTGCCCCGGGGCAGGCGAGCTACCAATGTCAGCCAACCTTACGACGGCGTTTAACCAACCAGTAGACACCGTAGCCAATGGCGAGAATCGGAAGGCCGGTGCCAGCAATCGGACCGGGGGCTCCCTTCACTTGGCCGGGCGCGTTTTCGCAATTTCCATTGCCGTTGCAGGCTAGGGCGGGCGGCGCAGAAATTATTAGAGTGAAGGCCAGAGCTAATGCAGACAAAACTCCCGAGGCGATCTTCATTGTTCTGCTCCACATTTTTAAACGGGTCAGATCTTGTTTTGCGCATTTATTGCGAGTTAATTTGCATTTATTTATAATTAATGCCTACCACAACGTCAATAGCTGGAAAACCCCCGAGTGGCAGTCATGCTGACCTTTAAGCGGCTCCTGCAGGATATCGCCTTTAACAAGATGTCGATTGGAATCGCGCATGCGCATCGTTTCCCCCTGCTGCATGAGAAGCATGCGCTCCGCGAACTGCTCGTCTATCTCGACGCCGATTGCGTTTTTGACGTTGGCGCAAACGAGGGGCAATATGCCGAGTTGCTGAGGTCTATCGGTTATGATGGCCAGATTGTTTCGTTCGAACCTATCCCGCAACTTGCGAAGGCGCTGCGCGAAAAAGCTGTCTACGATGCGAGTTGGTATGTTGAGAGCGTTGCATTGGATTCAACGCGACGGCATGTCGAGTTTAATGTAGCATCGTCGCATTCCCTATCGTCTCTGCATACGCCGCTGTCGGGTGGCGTGTTTGAGCGGGATATAGCCGCGTCAGAAAGAATCGGCATCGACACAGACACGCTCGATGATTACTTTCGCAAATATCAAAAAGCGCTTGGGTTCAAGCGTGCCTTTCTGAAAATGGATACTCAAGGGCATGACCTCTCCGTTGCCGCGGGAGCCGGCGAGATGCTCTCAGAATTCTATGGCCTCCAATCCGAAGTGGCAATCGCTCCGTTGTACCAAGACCAACCGAGCCTGAGAGAAGCCGTAACATTTTACGAAGAACGGGGCTTTGCCGTAAATGCAGTCCTTCCCACGCACTACGCCTTTCCCACGCTGATCGAGGTCGATTTCCTATTCATAAACAGGCGTCGCATCCACACTGGCCCAACAACGAGCTATCGACGGCAGCGCCGTAAATCCGCTGAGGTATGGGCAGGCGCGAACGAAACTGACAAGGTCGGATAGGGGCCCAGTCGTTTTGGCAGCCTTCAGCGGTGGTCCTTCCGCACGGTAGATCTAAACCATTCAACTGCAGGCCGCACCAGCTGCCATCCTCGCAACCCAAGAACCTTCTTGCAGGCGAGAAACCACCAACGACGCGATCTTTGAACGCTCGGATCGATACTCACGGCAAGTTTAGACAGGCGTGCTGAGCTCGCCATCGCGCCTTCATTGAAGGCAGCGCTTGCGCAGCCGATCCCTTCAAGTGCCAACATGTGGTTCATCCGGATACGAAGATCAGCAGCGTTGGTCAACCTCGCGGCGCTACTATCCAGGAAATGTTCTATCGCTGCCTTGCGTTGGAGCAGGTCTTGCTCCCGCGAAGGCTCACTTGACATATTGGCCGAGTGCGCTCGATACACGGCTTGGTCAGCGGCAATGACCCCGACATCGCCGTGTGCGGCCAGCCGTAACCACATTTCCATATCAGAGGCGTACGGTAAATCAGCTAAATACCCGCCCAATCTTTTCTGCAGGCTTGTGCGAACCACAACGGTTGGTGACAGCACAATGTTTTTTGCGCCACTAAGTGCAATGAAATCAAGTCCGGACAAAACGCGGGTTGTCGATCCAACGCCTGTTCGACGCCGCGAACGCTCCCCGCGTTGATCAAGAACGACCGCACCGCCGAAGGTGAAAGCGACGGACGGATGATCGTCCATCAGCTCGACTGATCTCGAAAGGGCACCGGGCAAGAGGTAATCGTCCGCAGACAGCAGAAGCATGTAGTCGCCTCTCGCCCAGGCGATGCCTTCATTGGCGGTAGCAATCAGCCCTTGTTTCGAGGTGTGCCTGCAATAACTGACGCGGGGATCGGAGCAGACTAACCCTTCCGCAACTTCCGCTGTATTGTCCGGCGACGCATCATCGATAATAAGCACGCGCAGTTCGGGGCCGGATTGCGTCAAAACGCTCTCGACGCACTCTCGCAGGAAGCGCCCATAACGGAAGCAGGGAACAACCACGTCTACCGAACTCATTTTCGCAAACAGACCGTCACAAGAGGGCTGAGCCCGCCTGTCTGAGAAAAAAACAAATCCGATTAAAAAGGGTTCCTGGCCGGTTGCTGCAACAGGCAGCCCGTCAACTCCCTTCAAGGCAGCTGCTACAGCAAGCCTTTCCATTCTCCTGAACTGGCGGACACGGAACGGTACCAAAGGAACAGAACGCGCAGCGGTTGCCGAGGAGCGGCTTAACGCGCTGGCCGCCCCGACATTCCCGCGGAAGACGCCTTACGCGACTACACCGCAAGCTGGTTAGTTGACGAACCGGTGTATTTGCTCGACGCGCAACGAACAAAAGCCCGGCGCACGTCAGCCCAGTGGACCAGCCCACTCCCTTCTAGGTCAGCAAGAGGCCATGCGGCGCGAATATGAAATCCTGAGGCCTGAGTGCTTCCTCGCTATGGAGAATCACGTCATTGCCTGCACTGAACGTGATCGTGCTCTCGTGTGTGGTCGGATCAAATGCCGAGATCGTGAGTTCGCTGAAGTTCTCGATACCAAGCGCAGCGACATCGATGTGGTCGGTTCCTAAATTCGAAAGACCCTGACCGAGATCCTCGACCTTGTCGTGGCCGTTATTGACGCTGAACACGAAGGTGTCGTTGCCTCCTTTCGCGAGCTCAAGCATCACCTGAGCGTCGCCCCACATGTCATCGTTGCCGGTGCCGCTGATCAGCTGGTCGTTCCCTCCACGCGCGTTGTCAGACATCGTCTGCGCATCCCCGACAAGCATGGTATCGTATGTTCCGGCAGGAGCCGGGCTTGGAACATTGCCTCCGGTCAGACTGTCGTTGCCGCCCTGAGCGTCGCCGGACATGGTCAGCGCATCGCCGTAAGCTCTGCTCAAGCCGGATGCGATGTCGCCGCTTTGCAATGCGCTGCCGCCGATATAGGTGTCATTGCCGCCGACGGCATGATCGCCCATGTTGCCTCCGGCGTCGCCGTAGAACGTACTTCCCTCCCCGCCGGTCTTGTTGAAGGTGTCGTTGCCGCCCTGAGCGTGGCCGGACATGTTGCCGCCAGCATCGCCATAGAAGATGTTTGGGAAGAAAGTGCCGCTAAGCTGATTGTAGGTGTCATCGCCACCCTTAGCAAAATCAGACATGTCGCCGCCAGCGTCACCGTAGACAAAATTGTCGGTTTCAATTCCGTGCATCGTGTAAATGTCGTTACCACCAGCAGCGTGGCCCGACATATCGCCACCGGCATCGCCGTAGAAATAATTGTTGGTTTCAGAGGAGCCGTTTTTTGTGAAGCTGTCGTTGCCGCCGTGAGCATAGTCAGACATGTTGCCACCAGCGTCGCCATAGAACCGCAAGGTCCTCTCTGGCCCGTTACTGGCCGTCAAGGTGTCGTTCCCCCCTTCCGCGAAACCGGACAGGTTTCCGCCAGCATCGCCGTAAACAGTGTCTGTAAAGTGCCCATCTCCGAGAGAGAGTGTGATGCCGTCGTTACCGGCTTTGGCGTGACCTGACAGATTGCCACCGGCGTCAGCAAAGACATTGACTATCGGGCCAAAGAGCAGCCCACCAGACGGAAGTCCGGTGACTTGAACGTTCAGCGTGTCATCCCCAGCATTGGCATGATCGGAGATGCTGCCGCCAGCATCACCGTACATGTTGACCGTAACTGCGGGCTGAGAAAACGAGGGGTAAGTGACTTGGGCGGATAGCGTGTCATTGCCGCCCTTGGCATGATCGGAAATATTTCCGACCGCGTCGCCAAACATGTTGAATGTGAGGGGAGTTGGTGGCGGAGCGTTGAAGACAAGTTGCGCAGTGAGAGTATCGTCACCACCGATGGAGTGATCCAGCAGGCTTCTTCCGGCATCACCATAGAGGAGCGGTGTGTCGGTGGTGCCGGTCAAAATGTCCTTTGTACCGATCTCATGGTCCGTCAAATCACCCGGATTAATAGGAACGCGCCTGATCATGACTGCCTCCTCAACGATGCAACAACCTAGAGGCGACGCAGATTATCAGAATACGTCTGGCGCGTTGAGGCAGATAATACGGCAGTAGTACTTTCTTAAGTTGCGCGTTCAGGTCTGCATTGCGTCACAAGCTGACGGTCGGCAGGCAGCGCGACAGGGTCAGCCAAGGGCCCAATAGGCGACGTCACGCCCAAACTTGACTGACACAACGCCGCGGCTACCGAAGCGGGCGGGACCGGCTGAACAAGAAACGGCTGGGAGTGAACTTTCGGGCTACTGCGAGCGCGCTGCTCTCGCACGTTTCAAGCGCGATCTTCTGGGCCAGCATGACGTCTCCAAGCACGTACACTTCCATTGGATTCAGCGGATATGAGGAGCCAACAATTAAGCCGGCAGTGTCCCACAGCGCATCAATGTGCGTAATGTCATGGACTGTCAGATTGGGAAGGCAACTAGAGATTTTCTCAAGAATGCCTTTTACACGCTCCCGAAACACGATGAACGAGGTCTTTAGGCGAGTAGCCTTCTCGACGTCCTTCGGGTCGACATTTTTGAAGACGCGGCTCCAAATTTCACACTCTCTAAAATCGCTTGTCATCGAATCATTGACCTACCGTCTGCAGTCCAATCTGCCGAACCCAACCTAAACGGGCAAGCCGCTGCCCAAGCAGGTGACCTACAACCTTCGAACATGCGAACCCGCTCGGCGCTTCGCGAGCTATGCATCACGGGCTCACGATTCCAAATTAGCTCTACGCTCTCACGTCACAGCCTCTTCTTCTATCCATGCAGAAACGAATCGCTGGGATTCCAAAGTGGGCATTGATCCACTGCCCATATTCGTATCAATTTCTCAGGAATGACGTACGTTTGTTCGGCATAGGTAAGGCGTTCGCTTTTGAGGACCTCTTCAGCGGCCAACATTGGCGAGGACAAGGACAGCGGCCGAAGACAGCTGCAGGCCATGAGCGTTTTGCGAAGCGCGCCGGCATCGACCTCGTCGGCACCTATCATGATGAGGCTGTGAAGGTCTCCGACCCGATAGACACCCGGCTTGGGTTTGCCGAGATGCTGGAGGCTTTGGAGGCCAGCGCGGGACCTTATGGTTCAAGAGGTAGGTTCGCGCCGCTCAAGGCGCGCGGCTTTGATCTGATCGCTGCTGATTTCCCTCGCCGAAGAGACGCGCGTTGGCTGGACCGTCTGGCTCACCAGCTCAGCAACGTTTACCCCGCCGTGTACCCCACGCCGGCAGGCCTCACTGACCCGAGCTAGGTTTCCTAAGTAAGTCCTTGAAAATGCTGGCAGGAGTGGCAGGGCTCGAACCTGCGACCCCCGGTTTTGGAGACCGGTGCTCTACCAATTGAGCTACACTCCTACGGACCCTGCGTTGCCGCCCGGATCAGGCCGCTTTGAAGCACAGGGGGCGGCCGGATTGCAAGGGTGAAGCGCGCTGGCCTCGCTTGTTTGTGCCGCGCCTTCTGGGCCACAGTCCGCTCCGAACAATAATAAGCAACTGGGAGTGCCCATGACTGCCCAAGCCTTTGCGACTGCCCAAGCGTCCGCGACAGCCGCCCACCGCCCCTCGACCTCGCCGAAGACCCCGCCTCTGCCGGAATCCCGCCCTGAGACGCTGGGGCTGTCGCGCACCCGCCTCCAGGCCATGTCGGACGCCTTCAAGCGCGAGATCGACAAGGGAACCGTGCCGGGCGTCACCGTGCTGGTGGCGCGGCACGGCCAGGTCGGCTGGTTCGAGGCGCTCGGCAGGCAGAGCCCGACGGGCTCGGCGCCGATGGCGCATGATTCGATCTTCCGCATCTTCTCGATGACCAAGCCGATCGTGTCGGTCGGCATCATGACGCTGGTCGAGGACGGCCACCTGATTCTTGCCGACCCCGTCGCGAAATTCATTCCGGAGTTCGCCGATCAAAAGGTCGGCGTGGTCAGCGGCGGCAAGCTGGAACTGGTTCCGCCGAAACGCCCGATGACGGTGCAGGATCTTCTCCGCCACACCTCTGGCCTGACCTACGAGCACCAGGGCGACGGCCCCGTGCACAAGATCTACCAGGAGTCGCGGGTGCGCAGCCGCAAGATCACCAATGCCGAGCATGCCACCCTGGTGGCGAGCTTCCCGCTGGTCTGCCATCCCGGCGACGAGTTCAACTACAGCCGCTCCACCGACATCCTCGGTCGCATCATCGAAATCGTCAGCGGCAAGTCGCTCGGCACCTACCTCTCCGAGCGCATTCTCGCGCCCTTGCAGATGGCCGAGACCGGTTTTGCGACAGCGGAGGCCAATGTCGGCCGGCTCGCCGAGCCGTTCGCGGCCGATCCCTGGACCGGCGACAAGGTCGCGCTGTTCAACATGCTCGAGCAGCCAATCATGGAGTCCGGCGGCGGCGGCCTCGTCTCCACCACCATGGACTATGCCCGTTTCGCGCTGATGCTGCGCAATGGTGGCACGCTCGACGGCAACAGGATCATCGGCCGCAAGACGCTGGAGCTGATGGCCTCCGATCATCTCGGGCCTCACGTCGTGACCAACGGCACTCTGCTGTCGCCCGGCCACGGCTTCGGCCTCGGGGGGGGGGGGGGGGGCGCCCCCCCCCCGCCGCCCCGCCCACCGCGGGGTGCCGGAACATGATCTCCTCGATCGGCGCCGGATCGATGTTATGGCCGCCGCGGATCACGAGATCCTT
>NZ_JBVVPQ010000121.1:0-12067 GCF_055811695.1 Bradyrhizobium sp. MI1.3
CTCGACAACCCGTTCGGCACGAGGTTGTCACCCATGTCTTAGGTACGACCTGTTACCTATGTCTCCGGTCTGGACACTGGGGCGCTGGTGCCGCAAGAGGGATTCGAACCCCCGACCCCGTCATTACGAATGACGTGCTCTACCAACTGAGCTATTGCGGCGAACCCTGCCGGGGCCCGCGCGAGGCCGGTCCCGATACGCGCGCTCCTGATATCGGGCGGGGCCCGAATTGGCAAGGTGGAGCCGGCTTCGAAATGCCGCTCAGCCGCCCCAGCGAGACCAGAATCCGCGCCAGCCGCCGGCCTGGGCCTTTGCTTGGTCCCTGGGCGTGCCGATTTGTTCCGTAAATTCATCGCTCGGGCCCTCGTCGTCGATCCCGGGATCATCCGGGGCGCGGACGATCGGGATGACGGCGGGAATAGGTGCTTGCGTGGGCTTGCCAAGGTCGGCGCGGGTCCGGAACACCGGCGTCGCGGCTACCGGCGATGATTCGGCGATCTCAGGGGCCGGTTTGACCGGCTCGGCTGGCGTGACGGCCGGCTCTCCCTTTGCCGCTTCGTTGGCAGTTTCCTCGGTGGTTTCCTTGGCGTCCTCCTTGGCTTCAAGAGGCGGCGAATTGTCCTGCGCAGCAGGCACCGGATCCGGCGCCATGACAGCCGGTTCCGCCGGGCTTTCGCTCGGGGCCGCCGTCACCCGCTTCGGCGGCGGAGCCGCCAGCATGGCTTCCTCGAAGGCTGAGGATTCGATCATCGCGCCCCTGTCGGAAGGAAGACTGGCGACCGGCGTTTGCCACTGGAACGCGTCGAGGCGACCGGTGACCGGGGAAACCGGACGCCAGCGATCGCTGACATAACCGTCCGCGGTCCAGGCTGGATCATGGCGGGCGCGCACCGCGCGCAAAGTCCAGGCGCGGGCCCGGCCGCCGTCACCATGCTCGGTGCGCTCGATCTCCGCCATCAGCAGCGCCACGCGCTGGGTCGGATCGTTGACGTAAGGCGCCAGCACCGCGCGCGCACGGGCGAACTCGGACGCATCGATCGCGGCGCGCGCGATCGCCAGCTGGCCCTCGACATAACCAGTCTTGTCGGCAGGAATCTTGGCGGCGAGCGTCTCGACCCGCTGCAAGCGCTGCCGCGCGGAATCGCCGAGCTTCACATGCGCATAGGCATCCGCGAGATCAGGATGCGGATTAGCGAGCCAGGCAGTTTCCACCAGCTTCATGGCGCGGCGCACCTGATGCGCCTCGCTTTCGAATTTTGCAGCGAGCACCGCGGCCGGAACCAGGGTCGGCGCGAGCTTGACCGCCTGCATCACGCTCTCGCGCGCGACGTCGCGGTCCATCGTTTCCAATTCCAGCGCGCGGGCGGCGAGCAGCACGCCGCGTTGGCGGCGATAGGCCTGCTTGTCAATCAGGCCCGCGGACAGATTCGAATCGAGGATCGCGAGCGCGCCGCTCCAGTCACCGCGCGCACAGCGGAAGCCGAGCACCGCCTGCGAGGCCCAAGTCGAGGACGGCGACAGCTTGATCGCTTCCTCGGCGATCATCACGGCGCCGACCGCATCGTCGGCGCGCTGCGCCTCGATGAACAGGCCGCGCAGACCGAGCAGGCGCGTGTCCTCGCGCTCGGCCATGGCACGGAAGACGCGCTGGGCCTCGTCGCGATTGCCCTCGAGCTGCGCGGATTGCGCATGCAGGAGAAGCGCGAGCGGATCGTTTGCGGCCAGCCGCCGCGCGGTATCGGCGTGGCGACGAGCAAGCGCGGTGTCGCCATGGCCGATCGCAAGCAGGCCGTGGGTGATGGCGTGGCGGCCGCGAGCATGGCGCTTTTCGTGACGACGGCGGCGCAGACGCCCCGGAGCGCGCCAGGCCATCGTCAGCAGGCTCCAGACCAGCACGACTGCCGCGGCAAAGAGGCCAAGCAAGAATACGAATCGGGGAAGCGTCGTTGTGGCGCGGAAGGCGCCCGCGGTCAGGACGAGGTCGCCAGGCTGATCGGCGACCCAGGCCGCGCCAGCCGCCGCCAGCGCGATCAGGACGAGGAAGAGGACGATGCGAAGCATGACGATCCCTATACGCGCTGATTGTTGCGCGAACCTTTATTGACCAGGCTTGACGAGATCCGCCATGGCGGCGTCGGCGAATTTGCGTGAGGCTGCGAGCGCGGCGTCACGGGCATCGGCCTTGTCGAGCCAGGCTTGCGCCGGTGCACGATCGGCCTCGGGCAGCGTCTTCAACTCGCGCCGTGCCTCGACGAAATCGTTGCGCAACGCAGCCGCCGTCACCCGCGCGACGATGGCGCCGCGATCGTTGCCGACCCCGTCGGTACGCTCGATGCGGACGAGTTTTGACGCCCCTGCCTGAAGGCGCTCGACGATGCCGGTGCCGCTGGCCGGAGCTTCCGCCGGCGGCGACAATTTTGGCACGATGTTGAGGAGCTCGCGACTCAATGCGACCGGCGTCGGAATGCCTGACGATGCAAAGGTGTCGAGCGGCTTCAGCATATCTGGCTTTGCTGCCAGCGACCGCGCGGCGGCGAGCTGCGACTCGAAGGCATCGCCGTGGCGAACGGCGACGTCGAGCAGGGCCGCCGCCACCACATGGCGCAGCGGCTTGTCGTCCATCGTTTTCGCGTCGGCGATCTTCTCGCTTTGCTGTGCGAGTTCCGCACGTTCGGTCTTGCTGGCACGTTCGAGCTGAGCGAGGCGGTCGTTGAGAGCGGCAAGATCGGGCGCGGCAGCGCGCGGCGCCGATGTCGCGTCGTTCAGGGCGCTCGCAGTCTTGTCGGATTGTGCGCGCAGATTGGCAATCTCGCTGCGCAGGCTCGTTGCGGATTTCTCCAGCGCATCGATCCGCGCCACCATGGCCGGATCGGCGGCAGGCTTGCCCGCCTTGGCTTCGACCGCGGCAATGCGTCCGCTTAGCGCGTCGACGGCTGCGCCCGTCACTTGCGGAGCAGCCGGCGGTGCCTGCACCGCGGGCCAGCCCAGTATCCAGCCGACCGCGATCACAATTGCGGCTGCGACAGCGCCGGAGAACGGCGCGATAACCCAAGGCGAAATCGACGGCGATACCGATGCGGACGCAACGGAAGACTCCTCCGCGGCAGGTTCGGGCTGCGGCTCGGCATTAGCTTCTTCGGACTTGGCTTCTTCAGACTTGTCCTCTTCGGACTTGGCCAGCTCATGCGCGGCCTGTTGGGTCGCTGCCTCAGGCTCGCCCGCCACCTCCTGCGGCTGGGTCGAGACTTCCGTCGCCTCGAGGTCGATGGTGGGCGGGATGCGCTTGGCGCGGCCGGACTCGGGAGCCAATCCTGCGTCTTCAGGCTTGTCGTCGGCCATCGTGACGGTTCCTCACACTTACCTGCCCTGAACGAACGGACCCGATTGCGTCGGATTCGGCCCGACCTCTTACGCCAAACGGGTGCGCAAAGCACGCTCCAAGGTGTCAAATAAGGCATTTTCGTCCGGCGTCGCCGCCACCAGAACCTGCGAGGCACCGGCCTCGCGCAGCACGCCGGCGACGGCCTCGGACAGGCAGCATTGCGGGATCGCCAGAGCCGAGATTTCGACGCCTTCGCCCCGCGCGGCCTCCAGGAAAGCCCGCGCACTGCGCCGGGAGTAGTGCAGCACCGCCCTGATCCCATGGGCGGCAAAGCCCTCACAGACATCGCGCGGCAACAGCTTGACCGGCGCCATGCGATAGGTCGTGTGCGTGACGACGTTGAAGCCTTCGGCGCTCAGCTCGCCTCCGAGGTCGCGCGACAGATCCGCGCCCGCGAGATAGAGCAACGTGCCCTTTTTCTTCAGCCGCTTGTCGCGCGCGCTCTGCATCACCTTGTCGCGCAGGGCAGTACCGTCGCCGCCGGCGACGATCACCTCGGCAAAGCCGGCATCGCGCGCGGCGGCGGCCGTGTGCTCGCCGACGGCAAACAGCGGCAGCTCCAGGAGACCAAGGTCCTGCAATCGCGGCGCGACGGCACGGATCGCATTGGCCGACGTGACGATGACGGCGCTGTAGCTCGTTTCACTCTCGGCATGGAAGGCGACCGGTTCGAACTTGAGCACCGGCGCGAGCAGCACCACATGACCCCGTGCACGCAGATTTTCCGACGTCGCCTCATTGTCGGGATGCGGCCGTGTGACAAGAATGGACATCGCTTGTGTTCCCGAACCACGTGGCGGTGGCGCTTTCACGAGGAACGGCCGCGCGTGACGATTGCGTTGGCCGACCCCGGAATGCTACCGGACGTACCAGAACTCTGCTTTGCGGATGAGCGCAAGGGGGGGTGAGAAGGGCGCAAATTGGATAACAATTCGCCAATGCTGGTACTGGGCATCGAAACCACCTGCGACGAGACCGCCGCGGCGGTGATCGAGCGTGCGCCTGACGGCGCAGGCAAGATCCTGTCGAATATCGTGTGGTCGCAGGTCGAGGAGCATGCCCGTTTCGGCGGCGTGGTACCGGAGATCGCGGCCCGCGCCCATGTCGACCTGCTCGACGGCATCATCGACCGCGCCATGCACGAGGCCGGCATCGACTTCGCCCAGCTCGACGGTGTCGCGGCCGCCGCGGGCCCAGGACTGATCGGTGGTGTCATCGTCGGGCTCACCACCGCGAAGGCGATCGCGATGGTGCACGCCACGCCGCTGGTCGCGGTGAACCATCTGGAGGCGCATGCGCTGACGCCGCGCCTGACCGACGCACTCGAATTTCCCTATTGCCTGTTTCTCGCCTCGGGCGGCCATACCCAGATCGTCGCCGTCACCGGCGTCGGCCAGTATGTGCGGCTCGGCACCACCGTCGACGATGCGATCGGCGAGGCCTTCGACAAGGTCGCGAAGATGCTGGGACTGCCCTATCCGGGCGGACCGCAGGTCGAGCGCGCGGCGAAGAGCGGCGATCCCGCGCGATTTGCGTTTCCGCGGCCGTTGCAGGGACGCCCCGACGCCAACTTCTCGCTATCGGGATTGAAGACGGCGGTGCGCAACGAAGCAAGCCGGTTGGCCGAGATCACACCGCAGGACGTCAACGATCTCTGCGCGAGCTTCCAGGCTGCCGTGCTCGATTCCACCGCCGACCGGTTGAGCGTAGGTCTCAAACTTTTCCGCGAGCAGTTCGGCGCACCGCGCGCGCTTGTGGCGGCCGGCGGCGTCGCCGCCAATCAGGCGATCCGCGACGCGCTGCATGACGTTGCGAGGAAAGCCGGAACACAATTGATCATGCCGCCGCCGGCGCTCTGCACCGACAATGGTGCAATGATCGCTTGGGCCGGCGCCGAACGTCTCGCACTCGGCATGACCGACACGATGGAAGCACAGCCTCGCGCGCGCTGGCTGCTCGATGCGAACGCGACGGCACCGGCCGGATACGGCAAGACGCGCGCGGGATTCTAGCAATGACAGCGTTCCAATCGATTGCGGTGATTGGAGCCGGCGCCTGGGGCACGGCGCTGGCGATGGTGGCGGCTCGGGCCGGACGGAACGTGACGCTGTGGGCGCGCAATCCCGAGCACGCGACGCGAATCGCATTGAGCCGCGACAATCCGCGGCTGCCGGGCGTGCGGCTTGCTCCGGATATCGTCGTGACGAGCGATCTGGCCCTCGCCGCGCAGGCGGACATGCTGCTGATCGCGGTGCCCGCGCAGCATCTGCGCGGTGCTGTCAACATGCTCGCCTTGCACCTGGAAAAGCCGGTGCCGATCATTGCCTGCGCCAAGGGCATCGAGCACGGCACCCATAAATTCATGACCGACGTGATCGCCGAGGCCGCGTCCCACGCGCAGCCGGCGATCCTGTCGGGCCCGAGCTTTGCCGACGATGTCGCGCGTGGTCTGCCGACCGCGGTCACGCTGGCGGCGAGGGACGAAGCGCTGGCCAACAGCCTGGTGCAGGCGCTGGGCTCGACGACCTTCCGGCCCTATCACTCCACCGATGTCCGCGGCGTCGAGATCGGCGGCGCCGCCAAGAACGTGCTGGCGATCGCGGTCGGCATCGCGGTCGGGCGCAAGCTCGGCGCTTCCGCCCAGGCCGCCCTCACCACCCGCGCCTTTGCCGAGCTGACACGCCTCGGCCGCGCGCTCGGCGCACGCAGCGAAACACTCACGGGCTTGTCTGGCCTCGGCGATCTGATCCTGACCTGCTCGAGCCCACAATCGCGCAATTTCGCGCTCGGCCTGGCGCTTGGCCGCGGCGATCAGCCGCCCGCCGGCAAGCTTGCCGAAGGCGAATTCACCGCGCCGGTCCTGATCGAGCTCGCGGCTTCGCAAAACATCGAAATGCCAGTATCGGAAGCCGTCGCATCGATCCTGACCGGCAGAAGCACGATCGACGCCGCGATCTCGGGGCTCATGACGCGACCTTTCAAGGCAGAGGAATGAACATGGCGTACTGGCTGGTGAAATCCGAACCATCGGTGTGGTCCTGGGACCAGCAGGTGGCGAAGGGCGCCAAGGGCGAGGCCTGGACCGGCGTGCGCAATTACACCGCGCGCCAGAACCTCGTCGCAATGAAAAAGGGCGACAAGGCGTTCTTCTATCATTCCAACGAGGGCAAGGAGATCGTCGGCATCGCGGAGATCGTCAAGGAAGCCTACCCCGATCCGACCGACAAGACCGAGAAATTCGTCTGCGTCGACATCAAGGCCGACAAGCCGTTGAAGATTCCGGTGACGATGGCGGCGATCAAGGCCGAGAAGAAGCTCGCCGACATGGCGCTGGTGAAATATTCGCGCCTCTCGGTGCAGCCGGTGACGGCCGAGGAATGGAAGCTCGTCTGCAAGATGGGTGGGATGTAGGCTTAGGCACTGTAGCCCGGATGAGCGAAGCGATATCCGGGACTACTGCTGCGATCCCGCATGTCGCTACGCTCATGCGGGCTACGATATCGGAGTTCGCGTCTCCGGCAGCGCAAACACCTCGCATGGCGCGGCAATGCCGCGCAGCGAATGTGATCCGAGCGCGATCAGAGGCATGTCCGTCTCGGCGGCGAGCGCGCCCGACGCCAGCACGGTTCTGCCGAGCGGCTTGCACAATCCTTCGAGCCGGCTGGCGAGATTGACGGCGGGGCCGATCGCCGTGAAATCGAGCCGGTTGGCGGCGCCGATATTACCCCACAGCATTTCGCCGAGATGCAGCGCCGCCCCGAACGCGAGTGGCGGCACACCTTGGGCACGGCGCTCCGCGTTGAGATACGCCATCCCGGCTTCGGCTGCGCTCGCGGCACGCAGAGCTGCATCGCACGCTTGGCGCGGTGACGCCCCGACCACCGGAAAGATCGCGAGCACGCCGTCGCCGATGAATTTCAGCACCTCGCCGCCGAAGGCGTGAACCGCGCCGGCGATGCGATCGAACCATGCATCGAGCGCCGCGATGACGTCGGGAGGCGGATTGGTTTCCGACAGGAGCGTGAAGTTGCGCAGATCGGCATAGAGCAGCGCGGCCTGTATAGTCTCGCCGAGATCGCGCCGCAGGGGTGCCGCCAGCACCCGCTCCGCGCTGCGCTTGCCGAGATAAGCATCCAACGTCGCGCGCAACGTGGCACGCGCGGCAAGCACCGCAAGGGGCGTCGCGGCGAAACGCGCGGCCTGGCGCAATTGCTCGGTCTCGTCTGCGGTGAACGGACGCGGCCCGATCCAGCCGAGCAACGGCCCGTCAGGCCGTCCGACCAAATGTTCGTGCACCTCACCGTCCGCGATGTCGCGCAGCCAGCGGCGGCCGGCATCGTTGGGCGGGTCGGGCGCGAGGCCGCCTGGTGCGAAGCCGAGCGCTTCGATCACCCGGCCGTTCTCCGCGCGCCACAACCAGGTCCGCTTCGCGATCAGCGGATGCGGCACCTCGAGCGTCAGGCTGCCTGCCGCAAGCGGCACGCCGTCGGCGACCAGATGTGCGCCGAGGTCCGCGAGCAGGCGGTCGGCCCCGGCGCTATCGGCGGCGGCGTCGACAAGCCAGGCGAGCGTCGGAGAGAGGTGCATGGCCCGATCATGACGATGCCAGGCCGTCTTTGTCACGGGCAATCCTTGACGGGCCGCTCGCGCGCCGCCATGTCCCAGTGTCAGCCCAGGGATGATCGCGGATGACCGAACCGTTCATAGTGCGACGCGAGACCCAGATTGCCGCCCCACGTGCCACCGTTTTCGCTTACCTGACCGACCCCGAGAAGATTTTGAGCTGGATGGGTTCCGACGCGACCACGGAGCCGCATCCCGGCGGGCTATATCTGCTCAAAGGCATCGGCCCTCGCGGTGGCGTCGCCCGCGGCGCGTTCCGCGAAGTCGTGCCGGTGCATCGTCTTGCCTACACGTTCGGATGGGAGGGCGGCCAGGAAGTGCCGCCCGGCTCGAGCCTGATCGAGATCGACCTGATCGAACGCGACGGCGGCACATTGCTGTGCATGACCCATAGCGGGCTGCCGACCGAGGAACAGGCTGCCGCCCACGCGACGGGATGGGCGCATTATCTGGGACGGCTCACGGCGGCAGCCGCGGGCGGCGATCCCGGTCCCGACAACGGCGTTTCCAACAAGGCGTAACGACGCCGAGGTCAGACCGCCGCGGTCGCCACCACCTGCTGTAAAAGCTGCTCGCGCCTGGCCTGCGAGCGCTGGCCCTTCATGGTCGCGGCGAAGCGTTCGAGGATGCCGTCTTCGAACGCGGTGACGATGGTGTCGTGAACATAGCTCTTGCGGCAGATCGCCGGCGTGTTGGAGAGCTGATCGGCGGCGCCGCGGATTGCCTCCAGCACCTGCTTCTTGCGGCCACGCTGGCTGGTCGCCGGCGTGATCCGCGACAGCGATTCCACCACAACCGCAGAGGCCATCAGCGTGCGGAAATCCTTCAGCGAGATCTTGATGCCGGCGATCTCGCGCAGAAACGCGTTCACCTGTGTGGTGCTGACCGCACGCACGATGCCGTAGGGATCGCGATACTGGAACATGCGCTTGCCGGGAACGCCCTGCAAAATGCCGATGGCGCGCACGAGCTTGGCGGCGTCGCACTCCTTGCGCACGGCCTTGCCGCCCTTCGCCTTGAAGGTCAGCACGAAGCTGTCGTCTTCCAGCGAGACGTTGGACTTCAGCAGCGTGGTGGCTCCGCGGGTGCCGTTGAGACGGGCATAGGATTCGTTGCCGGGGCGGATCGCGGTGCGCGCGATCAGTTCGATGACGGCCGAGAGCGCGAACTCGCGGGTCGGCTCGTCGCCCGACAGGAACGCCGAGACCTTGCGCCGGATCTTGGGCAGCGCGCCGACGAGTTTTTCAAGGCGATGCGCCTTGCGTTGCTCGCGGACCTTCTCCCAATCGGCGTGATAGCGATATTGCAGCCGGCCCGCGGCATCGCGTCCCACCGCCTGGAGATGCGTGCTTGGATCGGCCGAGTAGCGCACCTCGCGATAGGCCGGCGGCACCGCCATGGAATGCAGCCGCCGAATGGTGCGGGGATCGCGGATGTGGACGCCGTTGTGCCGCACGAAGGAATAGCCCTTGCCGCGCCTGATGCGGCGGATGGTCAGCTCGTTCTGGTCGCCGAGCCGCAGGCCCAGTTCCTTGGCGAGGGCCTCGACCGTCGCCGCAGGCGCCGCGTCGAACACTTTTTTTGGGCTGGGACGGCCGGAACCGGCCGGTTTCGGCCATTGTCCGAGGGCTTTGGCCAGCGCAATGGCTGCAGGATCGGCTGAAGCGGGCCGTATCGTCCCGAGATTCTGCTGATCCATCATAGTCTTATGCCTTAGCCCTGTCTGTTATCGGTCAATGCCGCTGTTCTGATTTTCGTTCCAAGGGGTCTCGTTGGACCCGGGTTGGCCATTTAGGGTGTTCCGAACCGCATTGCGAGTCCCGAATCAGTGAGAGACGGTTTCTAAATACCTCTGCTGGGTGCATGGCGCTCTGCGCGGGCCCATTCCGACGATCTGGATAAAGACCCGAAAGCCGCCCGTTGCCCTGTTTCAAAACTGCGACAGTCGCAAGAAGCGGCTTGATCCTCCGCATGGCAGGCTGCTCGCCGAAGGTCCAGCTTGTGCACCTTGTCGGGTCCGGTTAGCCCGACGCATAATCGGTTCAACGATCAAGTCGGCTCGCCAGTGGTCTGTGCTCGGCTTGCCGTATCTGGAGGGAAACATGTCCGAGAAGATCTACGACGTCCCCGCGGAATGGGCGAAGCGCGCCTGGGTCGACCAGGCCAAATACAAGGACATGTACGCCCGCTCGATCTCGGACCCGAACGGTTTCTGGGCGGAGCAGGCCAAGCGCATCGACTGGATGCACGCTCCGACCAAGATCGAGAACGTCTCCTTCGCGCCCGGCAACATCTCCATCAAATGGTTCGAGGACGGCGTTCTCAACGTCGCCCATAATTGCATCGACCGGCATCTCCACAGCCGCGCCAACCAGACCGCGATCATCTGGGAAGGCGACGATCCCTCACAATCCCGGCACATCACTTACAAGGAGCTGCACGACGAGGTCTGCCGGATGGCCAACATCCTGCGCACCCGGAACGTCAAGAAGGGCGACCGTGTCACCATCTACCTGCCGATGATTCCGGAGGCGGCCTACGCGATGCTGGCCTGCGCGCGGATCGGCGCGATTCACTCCGTGGTGTTCGCCGGCTTCTCGCCCGACAGCCTCGCCCAGCGCATCAACGACTGCCAGTCCAAGGTGATCATCACCGCGGATGAGGGCCTGCGCGGCGGCAAGAAGGTGCCGCTGAAGGCCAACGTCGACGCGGCGCTCGCCAAGGCAGACGGCGTCGACTGGGTGGTCGTGGTCAAGCGCACCGGCGGCGCGGTCGAAATGAATCCCTCGCGCGACCTCTGGTACCACGACGCCGCCAAGATGGTGACGACGGAATGCCCGGTCGAGCACATGCACGCCGAGGATCCGCTGTTCATCCTCTACACCTCGGGCTCGACAGGCCAGCCCAAGGGCGTGCTGCACACCTCCGCGGGCTATCTCGTGTTCGCCGCGATGACGCATCAATACGTCTTCGACTATCACGACGGCGATATCTACTGGTGCACCGCGGACGTCGGCTGGGTCACCGGCCACAGCTACATTCTGTACGGACCGCTCGCCAACGGGGCGACCACGCTGATGTTCGAAGGCGTGCCGAATTACCCGGATAATTCGCGATTCTGGAACGTCATCGACAAGCACAAGGTCAACATCTTCTACACCGCGCCAACCGCGATCCGCGCGCTGATGCAGAGCGGCGACGCGCCCGTGAAGAAGACCTCGCGCGCCAGCCTGCGCCTGCTCGGCTCGGTCGGCGAGCCGATCAATCCGGAAGCCTGGGAGTGGTATCACCGCGTCGTCGGCGACAACCGCTGCCCGATCGTCGATACCTGGTGGCAGACCGAGACCGGCGGCATTTTGATCACGCCGCTGCCCGGCGCCACGAAGCTCAAGCCGGGCTCGGCGACGCAGCCATTCTTCGGCGTGATGCCCGAGATCGTCGATGCCGACGGCAACGTGCTGGACGGCGAGACATCAGGCAATCTGTGCCTGACGCGGTCATGGCCGGGCCAGATGCGCACGGTCTATGGCGACCACGCCCGCTTCGAGCAGACTTATTTCTCGACCTACAAGGGCAAGTATTTCACCGGCGACGGCTGCCGACGCGATGCCGACGGTTATTACTGGATCACCGGCCGCGTCGACGACGTCATCAACGTCTCCGGCCACCGCATGGGTACCGCCGAAGTCGAAAGCGCACTGGTCGCGCATGAGAAGGTGTCGGAGGCCGCCGTGGTCGGCTTCCCGCATGACATCAAGGGCCAGGGCATCTACGCCTATGTGACCCTGATGGCCGGCATCGAGCCGACCGAGGATCTGCGCAAGGAGCTCGTCACCTGGGTGCGCAAGGAGATCGGCCCGATCGCTTCGCCCGACCAGATTCAGTTTGCACCGGGTCTGCCAAAAACGCGCTCCGGCAAGATCATGCGCCGCATCCTGCGCAAGATCGCCGAGGACGAGCCGGGCAGCCTGGGCGACACCTCGACCCTGGCCGATCCCGGCGTGGTCGACGACCTCGTCAAGAACCGGCAGAACAAGAAGTCGGCGTAAAGGCGGTCTCGTG
>NZ_JBVVPQ010000122.1:0-11974 GCF_055811695.1 Bradyrhizobium sp. MI1.3
CCTCCCTGACCCTCCCCCACAAGGGGGGAGGGAGCGCAGTTTGCCCTGGGCACCAGCCGAGCTCTTATGGCCGTCTCGCCGTGGAAAGAGCCACCCCATGACCGCCCTGTCTGCCCTGATCCGCCGGGACATCCGGATCGCGCTCCGCGTCGGCGGCGGGGCATTGATTGGCGTGCTGTTCTTCCTGACCGTGGTGGTGCTGATGCCGTTTGCGGTGGGGCCGGATCTGGCACTGCTGTCGCGGCTCGGGCCGGCGATCCTGTGGCTGGGGGCGCTGCTGGCGAGCCTGCTCACCCTGGACCGGCTGTTCATGGCCGACCACGAGGACGGCTCGCTCGACCTGATCACGATGAGCCGGACCCCGCTGGAACTCGCCTGCGCGGCAAAGGCGCTGGCGCATTGGCTGGCCGCCGGCCTGCCGCTGATCGTCGCAACCCCCGTGCTCGGCCTGCTGCTCAACCTCGACATGGTGGCGACCGGCGCGGTGGCGCTGACACTGCTCGCCGGCACCCCGGCGCTGACGTTCACCGGCATGATCGGCGCGGCGCTGGCGGTGACGCTGCATCGTGGCGGATTATTGATGGCCGTCCTGGTGCTGCCGCTGTCGATCCCGGTGCTGATCTTCGGGGTCGCGGCCTCGCAGGCGGTGATCGTCGGCCCCATGACGTTCGGCGCGCCGTTCTCGATCCTGTGCGCGCTGTCGCTGGTCAGCCTCGTGATCGGCCCGTTCGCGGCTGCGGCGAGCCTGAAGCATGGGCTGGATTGAGATGGGCTGGACTGACCTTGACCCCGATCAACTTTCGCTGCGGACTTTCGTGCTGATTGCGTGAGCGCTTACCTGTGATTATCAGGATACCATGACGCTGATCGACCTCGCCAACCCCACACGGTTCCTCGCGCTGACGGCGCGGCTGCTGCCGTGGCTTGCGGCTGCGACAATCATCCTGCTCGCGATCGGGCTCTATCAGTCCGCCACCGCGCCCGACGACTATCAGCAGGGCGCGACGGTGAAGATCATGTTCATCCACGTGCCCAATGCCTGGCTGTCGATGTTCGTGTGGGGCGTGATGAGCATCGCATCGTTGGGCACGCTGGTGTGGCGACATCCGCTCGCCGACGTCGCCGCCAAAGCGGCAGCTCCGATCGGCGCCGCCTTCACCTTCCTTGCGCTGCTGACGGGCTCGCTGTGGGGCCGGCCGATGTGGGGCACCTATTGGGAATGGGACGCGCGGCTGACCTCGGTGCTGATCCTGTTCCTGATGTATCTCGGCCTGATGGCGCTGTGGCGCGCGGTCGACGATCCCTCCCGCGCGGCTCGCGCCGCCGCCGTGCTGACGCTGGTCGGCGCGCTCAACCTGCCCATCATCAAGTTCTCAGTCGACTGGTGGAACACGCTGCACCAGCCGGCGTCAGTGATGCGGATGGGCGGCTCGTCGCTCGACAGATCGTTTCTGATTCCGCTGCTGGTGATGGCGGTCGCGTTCACCCTGCTGTTCGTCACGCTGCACATCGCGGCGATGCGCAACGAGATTTTGCGCCGCCGCGTCCGCTCGCTGCAAATGATGCAGGCGAGCCGTGTGGCGTTTTCAGAAATCGGCACCGGCTCGCGTGAGGGCAGCACGTCAAAAGAAGTCGGGGCTGCATGATCATGTCGCTCGGTCCCTACGCGCCCTTCATCGTGACATCCTATGCCGCGGCCGCCCTCGTGGTCGTGATCCTGATCGGCTGGATCGTGCTCGATTATCGCAGCCAGACACAGCGCCTGCGCGAGCTCGAGCGCAGCGGCGTGACCCGCCGCTCCGGCCGTAGCGCGACGGATCGGCCATGAGAGATCGAGAATGAGCGAGCAATCATGAGCGAGCAATCGACGTCCGCTCCGCCACAGCGCCGCACCTTCCTGATGGTGCTGCCGCTGATCGCCTTCATCGGCCTGGCGCTGTTGTTCTGGTTCCGGCTCGGCAGTGGCGATCCCTCGCGAATCCCTTCCGCGCTGATCGGACGCCCCGCGCCGCAAACCATGCTGCCGCCGCTCGAGGGATTGCAGGCTGACAACGCGCAGATCCCCGGCCTCGATCCCGCCGCGTTCAAGGGCAAGGTCAGCCTCGTCAATGTCTGGGCGTCCTGGTGCGTGCCGTGCCACGACGAGGCGCCGCTGCTGACCGAACTGGCAAAAGACAAGCGCTTCCAGCTCGTCGGCATCAACTACAAGGATGCCGCCGACAATGCGCGGCGCTTCCTGGGGCGCTACGGCAACCCGTTCGGCCGCGTCGGCGTCGATGCCAACGGCCGCGCCTCGATCGAATGGGGCGTCTATGGCGTGCCGGAGACTTTTGTCGTCGGTCGCGAAGGCACCATCGTCTACAAGCTGGTGGGACCGATCACGCCGGAGAATTTGCGGACGGTGTTGTTGCCGCAGATGGAGAAGGCGTTGAAGGCGGCGGGGAGCTGATCGCCGCTCTCGTGCCCCGGACGCTGCGCAGCGCGTGAGCGGTGCGCTGCAGAGCCGGGGCCCATGTCACAGCGCGACGCGTTGCCTTCTGGGTCCCGGCTCTGCGCAGCAGCGTTTCACGCTGCAGCGCGTCCGGGACACGGGACCCTCACCCCTTCCGCACATCCCCCGCCTCGGCCTCGCTCGCTTCCAGCGACGCCGGCTCGAGGTGATAGCGCTTGGTCAGCGGCATCTGGGCAATGGCGAAGATCATCGTGATCGGGGTGACGCCGAACACCTTGAAGTTGACCCAGAAGTCGGTGCTCTGGGTGCGCCAGACGATCTCGTTCAGCACCGCCATGCCGGCGAAGAACAGCGCCCAGCGCAGCGTCAGGATGCGCCAGCCCTGCGGCGTCAGATTGAACATCTGGTCGAACATCACGGCGATGAAGGAGCGGCCGAACAACAGGCCGCCGCCGAGGATCGCGGCAAACAGGGCGTAGATGATGGTTGGCTTGAGCTTGATGAAGGTCTCGTCGTGCAGCACCAGGGTCAGCGTGCCGAACACCAGCACGATCACGCCTGTCACGATCGCCATGATCGGGATGTGGCGCGTCACGACATAGGAGGCGATCATCGCCGCGACGATCGCGACCATGAAGGCGCCGGTCGCGGCGAACAGATTGAACTTCGCATTCACGAAGAAGAACACGAGCAGCGGGCCGAGCTCGGTCGCGAGCTTGAACAGCGGATGCGGCTGGGTCTTGTCCATTCTTCAGCTTTCGATTCCGGCAATCGCGCGGGCGAAATCGCGCGCGGTGAACGGCGCGAGATCGTCGACGCCTTCGCCGACGCCGATGAAATGCACCGGCAGTTTGAATTTCTCCGCGAGCGCCACCAGAATGCCGCCGCGGGCGGTGCCGTCGAGCTTCGTCATCACGAGGCCGGTGACGCCGGCGGTGCGATGGAAGGCCTCGACCTGCGACAGCGCGTTCTGGCCGACGGTGGCGTCCAGAACGAGCAGCACCGCATGCGGCGCAGTCGCGTCCACCTTGCGGATGACGCGCACGACTTTTTCGAGCTCGTTCATCAGCTCGGCCTTGTTCTGAAGCCGCCCGGCGGTGTCGATCAGGAGCACGTCGGTGGCCTGCTCCTTCGCCGCCGTCAGCGCGTTGAAGGCGAGGCTCGCCGAATCCGAGCCTTGTGCGCCCGATATGACGGGGGTCCTGGTGCGTTCGCCCCAGACCTTGAGCTGCTCGATCGCTGCGGCGCGAAACGTGTCGCCGGCCGCCAGCATCACCTTGCGGCCTTCGGACACGAATTTTTGCGAGAGTTTCCCGATGGTGGTGGTCTTGCCGGAGCCGTTGACGCCGACCACCAGGATGACGAACGGCTTCTTGCCGGCGTCGATCTCGAGCGGTTTCGCCACCGCCGCCAGCACCTTCTCGACCTCGGTCGCGACGACGTCCTTGACTTCGTCCGCCGAGATCGCCTTGTCGTAGCGCCCGGTGCCGACCGCATCCGCGATCCGCACCGCGACCGAGGTGCCGAGGTCGGCGCGCAGCAGCACGTCCTCGATGTCGTCGAGCATGGCGCGGTCGAGCTTGCGCTTGGTGACGAGGTCGGCGACCGCGGTCCCGAGCGAGGACGAGGTGCGCTTCAGCCCGTCGGACAGGCGGCGCCACCAGCTCAGCTTGGGGGTCTCGGGGGTGGTATCGTTCATGGTGGCGGTGTGTTAGCCGTTCCGGCTCGCAAACGAAAGTCTTGACCGAAAGTCCTGCAATTGCTCGATGTTCCCGAATTGACCGCCGAGGAAATCTTAGGCCGCGTGCTCCATCGCGACGGATTGATGCTGGTCATCGACAAGCCGGCCGGCCTGCCGGTGCATCGCGGACCCAAGGGCGGGGCCAATCTGGAAACCTCCTTCGACGCGCTTCGTTTCGGCCTGCCGCGGCCGCCGGTGCTGGCCCACCGGCTGGACAAGGACACCTCCGGTTGCCTCGTGCTCGGCCGCCATCGCAAGGCGACGGCGTCGCTCGGCCTGCTGTTCAAGCATGGCAAGATCGGCAAGACCTACTGGACCATCGTCGAGGGCGGCCCCACTGAGGACGAAGGCACCATCGACATGCCCCTCGGCCGGCTCAATGCCGAGCGCGGCTGGTGGCAGAAGCCCGATCCCGAGGGCCAGAAGGCCATCACCAACTGGAAGGTAATGGGCCGGGGCGACGGCCTGACCTGGCTCGCCATGGAACCGGTGACCGGACGGACCCATCAATTGCGGGTGCATTCGTCGGCGACCGGCTGGCCGATCTTCGGCGATAACATTTACGGCAACGGCCCGCGCTTCGGCGAGCCGAAGCTACACCTGCATTCCCGCGAGATCGTGGTGCCGATCTCTCGGAACAAGGAGCCGGTCCGCGTGGTGGCGCCGGCCCCACCCCACATGCACGAGCGGCTCCGGGCCTGCGGGTGGAACGGAGAATAATCCTGTCAGTCCCTCATGGTGAGGAGGCCGCGTAGCGGCCGTCTCGAACCATGCAGGCCCGCATCTCGCCCGCGGCCATCCTTCGAGACGCCCGCTTTG
The DNA here is from genome assembly GCF_055811695.1 of Bradyrhizobium sp. MI1.3. Taxonomy (NCBI): domain Bacteria; kingdom Pseudomonadati; phylum Pseudomonadota; class Alphaproteobacteria; order Hyphomicrobiales; family Nitrobacteraceae; genus Bradyrhizobium; species Bradyrhizobium sp. MI1.3. Next base: position 5,013 of record NZ_JBVVPQ010000122.1, read on the forward strand.
CGGGCCCCTCAGGATGAGGGCAGTGCCCGCCGCGCTCCCTATAGTTTACGAAACGTTCAGTGCTCGTCGCTAATGATAATGGTTGCTTAGAACAAGCTTCCGTCAATCTGCTCAGGACGAGCTGCGCGTCATGTCCACGGCCGAATTATCGATCATCGACGAGGTCGAGTCCGCGCTTCGGACTGGCTCGGCGGAAAAGGGCCTGGCAACGGCCCGCCGCGTCACCGACCTGTTCCTGTCCTCCGCCGGCAGTTTCGATGACGAGCAGATCGCCCTGTTCGACGACGTGCTCGATCGCCTGATCGGCACTATCGAGCTCCGCGCCATCGCCGACATGGGCGCACGCGTTGCGCTCGCCGAGATCAGCGCGCAGCTCGCCCCGATCGCGCAGGCGCCGCCATCGGTCATTCGCCGCCTCGCCAACAATGACGAAATCCGCATCGCCGGTCCCGTGCTGCAGGAATCCGCGCGCCTCGACGATGGCGCGCTGGTGCAGATCGCATCATCCAAGGGCGAGCCGCATCTGCTCGCGGTCGCCGGACGTTGGTGGCTGAAGGAGATCGTCACCGATGCATTGCTGGCGCGGCGCTATCCCAGCGTCAGCCGGCGGCTCGCCGCCAATCCCGGCGCGCGCGTGTCCGGAAACGGATTTGCTGTCATCGTCGGACAAGCCGAGGCCGATCCCGAGCTCGCGGTCAGCGTCGGCGTCCGCGTCGATCTGCCGTCAGACCTGCGCCGTCAATTGCTGCGCTCGGCGAGCGATGCCGTGCGGACCCGTCTGTTGTCGCGCGCGCCGCCGCATCTGTTCGAGGAGATCCAGACCGCGATCGCCGCCGTCACCGTCGGTGTCGAGCGCGAGATGTCGGGGGTCCGCGATTTCGAAGGTGCCAAGCGCGCCGTCGCAGGCCTCAAGGCGACCGGCCAGCTCAGCGAAGCGACGCTGCTCGGCTTCGCCACGCAGCGGCGCTACGAAGAGGCGGTGGCCGCATTGGCCGCATTGTCGGGATCGACCGTCGAAGTGATTCGCCCGCTGATGCAAAGCCTGCGCGAGGACGGCCTGCTGGTGCCATGCAAGGCGGCGCAGCTCACCTGGGAAACCACCGCCGCCGTGCTCGAAAGCCGCTTTGCGAGCGGCGCGATGAAGCCCGCCGATATCGCAAGGGCTCAAAGCAACTACGCGCGCATGACCCCGGAGAATGCGCGGCGGACGCTGCGGTTCTGGCAGGTGCGGGCGTTGTAGGCGCGTTAGAGACGCTGCGCGCCAAATATTCCGCCGTCGTCCTGGCGGAAGCCAGGACCCATAACCACCGAATTCAGTTTGGCGAAGACTGCTAGTTGGCCGTCGCGTGCGACAACTTCTCCATGGGGTAATGGGTCCTGGCTTTCGCCAGGACGACGGCGGAGCAAGTTCAGCGTCTCGAGAGCTAAACCGTCAGCCGCGCGCCATCACGACCGGCGATCCGCAGCGGCACGACGCTGCCCATTCGCTCGCCCGCAATCGCCACCGGCAGATAGTGCTCCGTCCGTCCCTGCTCCTCGCTCTCGATCAGCACCTCGCGCGCGGCGCCGATCTCGGCTTGCAGCCGCTGCAGAAGCGCAGCTTCACCGGCCGCACGCAGCCGCTTCGCACGCTCCTTGATCGCACCGCCCGCCACCTGCGGCATCCGCGCGGCCGGCGTGCCGGGACGCGGCGAATAGGGGAAGACGTGGAGGAAGGTCAGGCCGCATTCCTCGACCAGATCGAGCGAGCGCGAGAACATCTCCTCGGTCTCGGTCGGAAAGCCCGCAATGATATCGGCGCCCAGCGCGATATCCGGGCGCAGGCGACGGACCTGGCCGCAGAACGCGATGGCGTCGCCGCGCGTATGCCGCCGTTTCATCCGCTTCAAGATCATGTCGTCGCCCGACTGCAGCGACAGGTGCAGATGCGGCATCAGCCGCGAATCCTCGGCGATTGCATCCAAGAGATCGCTGTCCGCCTCGATCGAATCGATCGATGAGATGCGCAGGCGCCTCAGCTCCGGCACATGCCGCAAAATCTGCTTCGTCAGCAGGCCGAGTTTCGGCGCGCCCGGCAGGTCCGTGCCGTAACTGGTGAGGTCGACGCCGGTCAGCACGATCTCGGCATGGCCGCGCTCGACCAATGCCCGCACCTGATCGACCACGGCGCCCATCGGCACCGAGCGCGAATTGCCGCGCCCGAACGGGATGATGCAGAAGGTGCAGCGATGGTCGCAGCCGTTCTGCACCTGCACGAACACGCGCGGCAGGCCGCTCGCAAAGCCGTCGACGAGATGCGGCGCCATCTCCTTCACCGACATGATGTCGCTGACGGCGATTTTTTCGCTGGCACCGAGATCGAACGCCGCACGCGCCTCGCGCCATGCGGACGACCGCATCTTGTCGTCATTGCCGACGACGCGATCGACCTCGGCCATCCCGGCGAACATGCCGCTTTGCGTCTGCGCGGCGCAACCGGTGACGACGATGCGCGCTCCCGGCCGCTCGCGCTTCAGCTTGCGGATCGACTGCCTCGCCTGCGCCACCGCCTCGTTGGTGACGGCGCAGCTGTTGATGACGATGGTGTCGGAGAGCCCCGCGCCCTCGGCCTCGCGGCGGATCACCTCGGCCTCGAAGGCATTGAGGCGGCAGCCGAAGGTGACGATATCGACGGTCATCAGCCGACCGGCGCGAACAGCGCCGGATCGAAACTGCCTTCATATTCGAAGGTCGCCGTGCCCGTCATCAGCACGTGATCGTCGCGCTCGCGCCATTCGATGCCGAGCTTGCCGCCGGGCAGCGTGATCTCGACATTGCGCTCGGCGCGCTTCAGCCGCGCCGCCGCGACCGCCGTGGCACATGCGGCCGAGCCGCAGGCCCTGGTCAGGCCGGCGCCGCGCTCCCAGGTGCGGATCGTGATGTGCTGGGGATCGACGATATGGGCGAGCGTGATGTTGGCGCGCTCCGGGAAGATCGGATGGTTCTCCAGCAGCGGACCGAAACGCTCGAGGTCGTAGGCGTTGACGTCATCGACCCAGAAGATCGCATGCGGATTGCCCATGCTGACCACCGAGGGCGAATGCAGGATCGGATTGTCGATCGGGCCGATCTGCAATTCGATGTAGCGGGTGTCACGGAATTCCTGGTCGAGCGGAATGTCCTGCCAGCCGAATTTTGGCGCGCCCATGTCCACCGTATAAAGATCCGGCGCCGGACCCTGCCAGGCGTTGAGCAGGCCCGCGGCCGTCTCGAACGTTGCCTTGCTCTGGCCGGTCTTCTCGAAGATGCGGCGCACGACGCAGCGCATGCCGTTGCCGCAGGCTCCTGCCTCGGAGCCGTCACTGTTGTAGATGCTGATGAACGCTTCGGTGCCCTCGAAGCGCGGCTTCTGCAGCACCATGAGCTGATCAAAGGGCACGCCGCCTCGCGCCGATGCCACCGCGCGGGCATCGTCCGCGGTGACCTTTGAGGTGGAATCGCGCATGTCGACAACGACGATCTCGTTGCCGATGCCGTTCATCTTGGCAAATGCGTGGTTGGCCAGCGCGCTCATGAAAATTCCCGAATTTCGCCTGCCTTATATGGCGATCCTTGGCCCTCTTGGCCAGTAATTTGCCGACAACAGCCAGGAGGCTGCCATGACGCATCTGTCATGGGACGAATTCGGCGCTCGCGTGTTAGAACGGCGAAATTCGCGCGATCCGGGACATGCGGCCGGGTTAAGGCCTCGGGGACGTAAGGCCTTGGCGGATAAGCTATTGGGGAGAATAAAAATGTTCAGGTTTCGTCGTCTCGCTTTAGCCGCGCTGATCCCGGCAGCGGCCTTGTCGTTTGATCTGTCCGCCACGCTGGCCCAAACGCCGAGCCCGGCGCCGGCCGCATCAGCGAGCCCCTCGCCGGCTCCGTCGGCCTCGCCCGCCCCCGCGGCAAGTGCCTCACCCGCACCCGTGGCCACCCCGTCGCCGGCGGCAAGCGCCTCGCCCTCGCCCGCAGCCAGTGCCTCACCGAGCCCGGCCGCCCCGCCGCCCGCTGCGGCCGCGACGCCGGCTCCCGTGCAGACGGCCGATCCCTTCGGACAGGAGACCACGCTCGAGCCCAAGAAGGTCGTGATGGTCAAGGGCACTGCCAATTGGGACTCTGCCTTCGACACGCTGATCGACGCCTTCAAGGCGCTGAACACGTTGCTGGACAAGCAGGGCATCAAGCACGCCGGCAATTCGATGATCGTCTACACCTCGACGGACGACACCGGATTCACCTTCCTTGCCGAGATCCCGGTCGAGCAGGACCCGAAGAACCTGCCGAAGGACATGAGCGTCGGCAAATCGCCGGAGGGCAAGGCGTTGAAATTCGTCCATCGCGGCTCCTACGACAACATGGACAACACCTATGAGGCGATCACCAATCACCTCGACGACAAGAAGCTGGAAGCCAAGGACACCTTCATCGAGGAATACCTCACCGATCCCCTGAAGACGGCCGAGGACAAGCTCGTGATCAATGTTTTCGTGCCGCTGAAATGAGACCGATGAAAAAGCCAGCCATCCTTTTGACGTCCCTTGTTACGTCCTTTGCCGCCGGGCTGCTGGTAACGCCCGCGCTCGCCGACGATTTTCCGTCCGCGATTTCGGTGAGCGGCGAAGCCACTATCTCCGCCGCGCCTGATCTGGCGCAGATCGACGCCGGCGTCGCCAACGACGCCAAATCCGCGAAGGAAGCCTCCGACGCCAACAACGCCGCGATGGGCAAGGTGCTGCTGGCGCTGAAGGGCGCAGGCATTGACGAGAAGGATTACCAGACCTCGCGGCTGTCGCTGCAGCCGCAATACGGCCAGAACAAATCCACCGGCGCCTCGCCCGTAGTCGGCTTCCGCGCCTCAAACCGCGTCACCGTGAAGATCCGCGACGTGACCAAGGTCGCCGCCATCATCGACACACTGGTCGGCGCCGGCGCCAACGATATCGGCAACATCTCTTTCGAGGTCACGCAGGCCTCAAAACTGCTCGACGATGCCCGCGAGAAGGCTGTCGCAGACGCCCGCCGCAAAGCGGAGATCTACGCCAAGGCCACTGGCGTCGCGCTCGGCGCGCCGCTGAGTGTGTCCGAAGGCGGCGCTCCGATGCCGCTGTTCAAGGGACGCATGGCCGCAGCGCCGATGGCCGCAGGCGGCGCAGCCGTTGCGCCCGGCGAGGAAACGCTGGCGGTGACGGTGAATGTGAGCTGGGCGATCAAGCAGGGGCAGTGAGGCCGCAAGAGGCACGCTGCGGCGCCAATTTCAGGCGTCGTCCTGGCGAAAGCCAGGACCCATTACCCCAGGGCGTGGTTATAGCGCGAAGCAGCTAACCCGACTGTTCGCCAAACTACTCCCTGTGGTAATGGGTCCTGGATCAGCGCTCGCTCCGCTCGCTTGTCCAGGACGACGGGTTGTTTGCTTGATGGAGTCAGATCTCCACCACCTGCCCGGGCTTCATCGCCACGAACCGCTCCTGCGGAACCTTCGCGGCGTCGAGCGCCTCGACCAAGGCCTTCGCCGGCGCATCGATTGCTTCATCGGTCAGCTGAAACGTGCCGTGGTGATGCCCGAGTGCTTTCTGCGCGCCGCAATCCGCCAGCGCCTTCACCGCGTCTTCCGGGTTCATGTGCTGATCGCGCATGAACCAGCGCGGCTCGTAGGCGCCGATCGGGAGGATCGCCAGACGGAGCGGCCCGTGCTTGTCGGCGACGCGGCGGAAATGCCCGCCATCGCCATAGCCGGAATCGCAGACGACGTAGATTTTCCCCGCAGGCGTCTCCAGCACGAAACTCGCCCACAGCGCCTTGTTGCGATCGAACATGCCGCGCGCCGACCAGTGCCGGGTCGGCACCAGCGTCACGGCGATGCCGCCGCCGAGCTCGACGCGATCGTGCCAGTCGAACGCTTCCACCTTGATCGTCGCATCGGTGCTGCGCATCGTGACGTCGTTGCCGAGCGGGGTCACCACACGCGGGGCGAAATTCTTGGCGAGCCGCGACAACGTCGCCATGTCGAGATGATCGTAATGGCCGTGCGAGACCAGCACGGCATCGATTTTCGGCAGCTTGTCGAAGGCAATGCCGGGATCGTTGTGCCGCTTCGGCCCGGCAAAGCTGACGGGCGAGACCCGCGAGGACCAGACCGGATCGACGAGAATGTTGAGGCCGCCGGTCTGGATCAGCCAGCTGGCGTGGCCGACGAAGGAGAGCCGCACCTTGTCGCCCTCGACGCGCGCCGGCGGGGTATCGGCATGGGGGCTCGGCGCCCAATCCGGCCAGGTCGCGCGCTGCCGCTTGCCGCCGAACTGCCAGCGCAGGACCTCACGAAGCGATCGTGGCGGCGCGCCGTCCGGATCGAAGAAGGTCAGTCCGTCGAAATGGTCGGAGACCGGGCCGTCATAGGTTTTCATGCGGGACATCCAAAGGGAGGGCACACCGACCAATGCGCTGGCCCCGGCGAGCAGTCCGAAAAGGCGGCGGCGGGTGATCGGCACGGATCTGGCTTCAGGGATGGTCGGAGCGGCAGGACATCACCGCTATATGGGCGGGGTCTGCGGAAAAGGAACCCAATGCCGAAAATGTCATATTTTCAAGGCCTTGCCTCCCGAAGGCGTCCCGGCGTCCTAACTTTCCTTGACTTTCGGGCGGGAGCGGCGTTTAACCCCCGGCACTTTCTCGGAAAGGCTTTCTTTTCGACCCGCCCACTGGCCCCAGAGGCCAGAGGCCAACGCCCGACAGCGCGATGCGCCCTCGGGCGTAAAGGTGTTTGGAAGATCGCTCGCCCAAGTGAGTGGTCATCCCCCGCGAAGGCGGGGGATCCAGTATCCCGGATGCGGCTCGGCTAGAACCGGAAAGCCACGGCGTACTGGATGACCCGCCTTCGCGGGGCATGACAACAGTGAATACGGCAACCCTGCGTAAGCAGGACAAGGGACAACGGCATTGTTCGA
>NZ_JBVVPQ010000123.1:0-10752 GCF_055811695.1 Bradyrhizobium sp. MI1.3
GGAGATGGCAGCATGATCAGCACCATCTCCAGCGGCGTAAAATTTCAAATAAGGGCTGGACTGTCAGGATATGTTGCTGAAATCTCGTCTGCGTTCAGTTGCGCCTCGCTCGGCATCGTGCCGACGGTGCGGCATGCCGACTATATCGGCTCTTGGCTTGAAGTCTTGCGCGAGGACAATCGTGCAATTATCCGGGCTGCTTCCAAGGCCAGCAAGGTTGCCGATTATCTGCTTGGCTTTCTCCCAGAACCCGTCGGCGACATGCCGACGGAGGACCAGCAGGCGGCGTGAGGTTCTGCTCGGTGGGCACCGGCACAAGAGTAAGAGGGGGCAGGGTTGTTTCCGTGACGGGTTGGAGGCCGAGAGAGAGGCTCCCGGCTGCCCGTCGTGGAGCATCGCATGCCAAAAGCTGTCCAAAAAATCACGTCGGCCGATGTCGGAGTGCCCCGTGGAAAGCGCATCGAAGTATCGGGATCCAATGCCAAGACGCGCAAGAGCTTGCGAGGGGACGGCCTCTTTGAAGAGATCATCTTCTGTCAGCTCCTCATGTTCGTGCGGATGGGCGCAAGTGGCATAGAGATGCTGTCGAAGGTACGCGACCGGTATCCGGTCGAAGGTGCCCTCTGGCAGGAGGCGGCCTGATGTCCCGCCAAGCTTGCGAGCTGGCACGCCGCCTCGCGCGCGACGCGGAGGCGGTATGCCGACACTATCTCTCCAATGGCAAGCGGGCGGGGCGGTATTGGGTGGTCGGCGACGTCCACAACAACCCCGGCCGCTCACTGTTCGTGCGGCTCCAGGAATCGCCGAAGGGAGCGGCGGGTAAGTGGACCGATGCTGCAACCGGCGCGCATGGTGATCTGCTCGACATCATCCGCGAAACTCTGGCTTTGCGAGACTTTCGTGAGGTCGCCGAGGAGGCGAGGCGCTTTTTGAACCTGCCTCGTTCTGAGCAGAAACCCGCCCCAAGACCTATTCCCTCGGTCGTACCGCCCAGATCGCAGGTAGCCGCCCGTCGGCTCTTTGCGATATCCAGCCCGATCGAGGGGACACTGGCTGAAACGTACCTGCAGCGCCGCGGAATAACCCGCGTCCACCATGATGGCAGCCTGCGCTTCCACCCACGTTGCTACTATCGGCCCGACGAGCATTTGCCGACTGAAACCTGGCCGGCGATGATCGCCCGCGTCACGGATCTTGACGGTCGGATCACCGGCGTGCACCGGACCTGGCTCGATCCGGATGGCTTTGATGGTGTTCGGCTCGGCAAGGCTCCGGTCGACACGCCACGACGGGCCATGGGCGATCTGCTCGGCAATGCCGTTCGGTTCGGCGTGGTGGACAACGTGCTCGCTGCCGGCGAGGGTATAGAGACGATGCTTTCGTTGCGCTGCGTGCTGCCGACCTTGCCTATGGCTGCTGCACTCTCGGCCAATCACCTCTCAGCCATGCTGCTGCCGTCTAGCCTGCGCCGGTTCTACATTGCGCGCGATGCCGATGCCGCCGGTGATGCGGTGCTGGCAATTCTCAGCCAGCGGGCAGCAAACGCCGGCATTGAAGTGGTCGTGCTGTCGCCCCGGCTGGGCGACTTCAACGAAGATCTGCATGTCTTCGGTCTCGAAGCCCTCCGAGCAGCGCTGCGGTTTCAGCTTGTGCCAGAGGATAGCGTTCGCTTCCTGCATTCGTCGACGGTGGCCGCGGAGTAGCTCCCAGTCTTCGATCGACGTTGATGGGCCGGTCATAGGCGAGGCCAATACCGGAAGAGGACGCGACCTCGGCCTTCTAGAGGTCGATCGGACGGCAGCCAGCCCGGGCCGGCAATGGCTGCGTTCGGCTATTTTCCGCCGCGCGCCAGCGATTTGAAGACACATCATGCAGTTGGCCGCGCGCTTTGCATCGCGAAGCAAAATAGCCGGCCTCTGCCATCCTCCGCTGCCGCTTCGGCCCTGTCGGGTTCTGGCCCGGCCCGCCCGCCGTCAGAGGATCGCCACGAAGGCCGCGATGGTCGCGGCCGATCCGGCAAAGGACCTCTTCTCATGACCGACCATGACGACATCGAACCGCCGCATGCCTCTTCCCCGACCGACCACATCCTCACGGAAATACAGCTCTTCGGCTATCGTCCCTTCGACGACCAACCCGATCCAAGACCGCTCCCGGAGGGCAAGATGATCGTCGGCGCCATAGCGGACATGTTTGATGCCCTGGTTGCGACCCTGAACGACACGCGACTTGAGCCGGACCTTGACAATCTGCTCTGGTCGACCGTCAACCTGTTCCATCGTGCCATCGACCGCGTCGAACGCCACCTCGATGACAACGAACAAGCGCAGCACAAGAGCCAGCGCGAGCAGAACGGCTCGGAAGTGCGATCGGTCGAACTCGAGCGCCTGACGGCCGAAGGCATAACGCTGATCGAGCGCCGCAACTGCCTGGAGCTCTTCCGCGACCAGGCCATCGAACAATTTGAGGTCCACACCGGTTCGGCCTGGCGCCCACGATCGGGATCATTGGTCAATCACCGAACGCTCACCGCAGCAATGATCGACTCCCGCGACTTCATCGCCGCCAAGCGTCGTTCCGAGACCGAGGTCATGTTGCCAGCCGGACCGAAAATCGCACTCACCGGTGGGCTCGACTTCAATGACCACAACCTCATCTGGGACCGCCTCGACAAGGTTCACGCCAAGCACCCCGACCTGGTCCTCCTCCATGGCGCCTCCCCGAAAGGCGCCGAAATGATCGCCTCCAAATGGGCGACCAACCGCAAGGTGCCGCAGATCGCCTTCAAGCCCGACTGGACGAAGCACGCGAAGGCGGCGCCGTTCAAGCGCAACGATGCGATGCTCGAACTCCTGCCGATCGGCGTCATGCATTTCCCGGGCACGGGAATTCAGGACAATCTCGCCGATAAGGCGAAGCGGCTCGGCATTCCCGTCTGGAAGTTCGGCGGCGCATGAGCGCCGTCGCCTCGAAGACGCCAAGGTGGAGTTGCTCGCCGCAACTCCGCCTCGTTTCGTTTTTACATCCAAACTGCGCCGTGGTGGTGGTGGAAGGCGCGATTGATAGATCCATGCACATGGGGCCACCGCCATGCTCGCGCTTGGGCTTGTTCTCAACACACTCGGCATTGGCTTGTTCTGCTGGGCCATTTTTGCGCTCGCGGTGTATGCGCTACCGTTCTTCGTCGCACCCAGTATCGGGATGTTGGCATTTCGTCATGGCGCGGGCGTCGTCGGCGCACATCGGAATGGCTTCTGGCACGCTCACGCTTGCCGCGAGTCAAGTCGCCTTCGCCCTTAGTCGGTCCTTGGCCTTGCGCATCGCGATCGCAACCGCATTGACGTTCCCCGCAGCGATCGCCGGCTATCAGGTGATTTTTGCCCTGTCGCAGATCGGGGTGCCTTCATTGCTTGGCACGAGGCGTTCGCATGCCTAGGAGCGATTTGCATCGGCGGCACGGCATGGACACGCTTGACCATGTTCGCGGGGACCCTCCCGTCGGAGTCGGCCGGGGTGGTGGAGAATGCGCCTGAACCAGTTCTCACAGCCGCCGCGCACGAGCGGTGAGGCTTCCTCACCGTCATCGATCGAGCAAGACCGCACGGTGCCTCACGTTGATCGAGGGGGCGTCAAGCTTGAGCGAGAGGCAGCCGGACTTCTCCTCGGAGCGCTTTAAGGATGCCCTAGCGATCTCTGTCTGATCCACATAGCTGCTGTGGGTCGGCGCGCTGCGCTCGATCGTTCCTTCCGCGATGATACCGCCCCTTGCGGCAGATTGTTTCTCTTTCTGCGCTGAACCGTACCAACCTCTTGTGCAGTTCAATCGAGATTCGCCAAGCCTTCTCCTTAAGATTGCGGTTCAGCACGCGGACGCACGTGGCCTCTTTGATGGCTTGATCTGGCCGAAGACCGGCTGCGCCTCGATCGTCTGAGCCGCAACGCCGTTGATGCGACTTTCTTCCCCTGGGCTTGCGCCCATTCCTCGCGAGGCAAGAAAGTCGCCGCAACGACGTCCTCCGCTGCGCTCCGGCCCTCGAGCGGGTGCGTCGCCGATCGTCTTCGGCCTGCAGACCGCCATCGAGGCCGCGATGGTCGCGGGCTCGAAACACAACAGGAGAAGTGACATGGCTAACATTGGTTCTTTCAAGAAGGTCGGCAACGATTTCCAGGGCGAGATCGTCACCCTGAGCCTGCAAGCCAAGGGCGTCCGTATCGTCGCCGAGACCAACCGATCCAACGACAACGCTCCCAGCCACCGCATCTACGTGGGCCGAGCGGAGATCGGCGCAGCTTGGTCGAAGCGCTCCGAAGAGGGCCGCGATTACCTCTCGCTCAAGCTCGATGATCCCTCATTCAACGCGCCGATCTACGCCAACCTGTTCGATGATGAAGGCGGCGAGGGCTACACGCTCCTCTGGTCGCGGCCGCGCAAGAACGGCGAGTAAGCTCGCTCCACCAAGCCCCGCCCGAGAGCAGATCGGGCGGGGTCTTCTCGAGATCCTGCCTCGGCGGGTGCACCGAACAACGCACCGTTGAACCGTCGTTCGTTTGATGGGCGCGATCGGCACATTCTCTCTGGAACTCCGCGTGTTCGAGATCTGGTGCACGGCCGCCGATCCAACCGGATCGCCGGCCGTGACGCGTGTCCGCGTCGGTAGCTCCCGCTCCGCCCGCGGAACGTCAGGATCGAACTTTAGACACCTTCTCTTCAAGCAGGTCTGCAGGGCGGACCCCTAAAGCTTGGGCAATCTGCCAGATCGTGAGCAATGTCGCGTTTTGTAGCCCTCGCTCCATGCTGCTTACGAAGGCCCGGTCGACGCCCATTCGTTCCGCCACAGCCTCTTGGCTCAAGCCAAGGGCCAGTCGAAATCGACGCGCGTTCGCTCCGAAGACCTTGCGAATATCCATCCGCAGGATAGGAAGCAATCGCGTATTTTGGCGCTACGTGTTATAATACGCGGAGCTGGGTGGGCACAGACGGAGCTTCGATTGCTGAAGATATGGGAACCGCGGCTTCTTGAACGCTCGCCCGAGCACGTGGCACGCCATATGCTGCAACAGGGAACTGTTCGAGCCGGCAAGGCTTGCGCCTTGCGATTAGATTTACAATCCCGCGCATATTGTAGTCTCTGATGTCGAAGCCGCCGCTAGATCCCGACGTCGCGGATGTCGCGCCGAACGAGCCGGCGCTGACAGCCTATGACGAACAGCATGTCGTCACGTACATTCGCCTCCTGCAGGCAGAGGGTGAGGGGGCGGATTGGCGTGAAGTCGCTCGAGTGGTCTTGCATATGGACCCAGGGCGAGAGCCGGACCGTGCGCGGAGCGCATATCAGAGTCATCTTGCGCGCGCCAAATGGGTGACTGAGCAGGGGCGTCTCTTGCGCGGCGCCGGCTCAACATAGAAGAAAATCGCCGAATCGCGACTTCCAGGCAGAACTATTTTCTTCCGCAAACAGGTGGTTATCCCGCAGCACCACGTGGTGCCAAACTAGGGGCTTCCTACAACCGCGTCGTTCATAACTATTGCGCCGCAATCCTTGTTAGCTGCGTGCAATGGGGCGGAAGCAATGCCTGAATTCGACTGGCGGTCGCCGGATTCCTACAAGAGCCTAGAAAACGCCGAAATCACCGACATCGCCTGGGAATGTCTTCGCCGTAATGCGGACTATCGACGCGACTTTGAGGCGATGATCGCTAGCAGCCCAGATGGCGAAGCGACCGCGGAGTTCAGGAGGAGGTGGGGCATCTGCTTTCGCCCAGGACCCCCAGCGGTCCTTCGACGAGCAGATAATCTTTTGGGCGCCTGAGGTTCTAACGACCGTCGTTCCGGTCACGATCGCCTCGGCCGCCGATCGCAGTCCGGCTTCTCGGCCACTGCTCGACCTTACAGCCGGGCAGGTGCGCCGCGCCGCCGACGGCTGGCATATCGTGCTGCGCATCGGAGCGACCGATCACCGTGTTTGGTCCAAAGAGCCTCCCGTGGTCGGCGCCTCCTATGCAGCCGAATTGCTGTTTGACGGCGATTTGGAAGCGCGCGCCTATGCAGCGCGGCGGCTGTGGCGCGCAATGATCGGACGCGCGCCGGGTCCTGCCTTTCACAAGTTATCTAAGCAGCGGCGCGAACGCCTGAGCGCCGCCATCCGCGCGCTCGATGCGCATACTGCCGTTGGCAGCTATCGCATGACCGCCGAAGCGCTGTTCGGCAAAAAGCGCATCCCTGATCGCGGCTGGAAGACGCACGATTTGCGCAATCGAACAGTCCGCCTGGTGCAGGGCGGCCTCGCGTTGGTACGCGGAGGCTACTGCAAACTTCTGCGGCCTGGCCGCAGGAACAAGTAGCCCCTCGGCCGAGGGGTATCGAAAATCGACCCCCCGATATTCGGCATCCCCCTCCGAGAACTTGCTTCTCCATGATGACCGCACATACGCCGACGCCGCCATGCGCGGTGCGTCGTCACCTTGGAGTGCTCAAATGCCCGATGCGATGACCGGACTGCCCCCGCGCTTCCTGCGTACACCGGAGGCCGCGCGTTATCTTGGTCTCTCGGGACGCACGCTCGAGAAGCACCGGACGTACGGCACCGGCCCAACGTATCGGAAGATTGGCGGACGTGTTGTCTACGCCCTGGATGATCTGAAGGCATGGGCTGATCTAGGCGCCAAAACGTCAACGTCGGATCCCGGCAAGGGCACTGTTCTTCCGGCTAAGAAGCACCCGGTGCTACGCCCGTATGCGGGCCAGGAACGTCGCTGATCGTCGCGTGAGAGCAGTGACCATGCGGCGCAAACAACATTCCGAGCGTGACCACCTTAAGCTCTTTCGGGCGCTCCCCGGGGATCTCGCGCCGCGCGATGCGCAGGATCTGATGGCTTATCCGTTCTTCTCGCTTGCAAAAACGAAGCGGATTGCACCGATCGACTTGCGTGCCTGCGCGATCGCAATTCGTGTCGAAGCGGTGCCGGAACAGGGCATGGCGACCATTTGGGATGCGGACGTTCTGATCTCGGCCGCTTCCCAGATCGTTGAAGCTCGTAACGCCGGCTTGAAGCCGTCGTGCCTGATGGCTGCAACGCCTTACGAAATTCTGACGTTTGTGGGCCGCGGCACCAGCGCAAGCGACTATGACCGGCTGAAGGCGGGTCTCGACAGACATCAGTCAACGACCGTGCTGAGCTCGATCCGCCAGCCGGCAGAACGGCGGCCGCATCGCTTCTCCTGGATCAACGAGTGGAAGGAGACGGCCGATGCAAAGGGTCGTCCATTTGGGCTCGAGCTGATCCTGCCGGATTGGTTCTATGCCGGCGTCATCGATGACGCACTCGTTCTGACGATCGACCGCGCCTATTTCGACCTCACGGGCGGGCTTGAGCGGTGGCTCTACCGGCTCGTGCGCAAGCACGGTGGACGCCAAGGTGGCAGCTGGAGCTTTGACCTTGTGCACCTCCATGCCAAGTCCGGCATCATCTCGCCGCTCAAGCTCTTTGCTTACGACGTCCGCCAGATCGTCCAGCGCCAGACATTGCGCGGCTATCAGCTCGCGCTCACGCGCGATCCGAACGGTACGGAGCGACTGAACTTCGCACCTACGCCTGTTGATCCCTTAAAAGGCACGCTTGCGCCGCCGCGGTCTCATTCCAATTCGGAGGACAACCTGTGAATCAGCTCGTGCTATCGAGGACCGCAACCCTCGTGCTATCGGGGACCCGATCCTGGTGCTATCGGGGACCGAAATCGAGCTTAAGAGCTTCTTTTTCCGCGCCTTCCCGCTGGTCTAACTTCACTAACATACTGACACTAACTTCCAGTTGTGAATCAGTACGTTGTGAACAAGTCGGCGGCGCGTGCAGCGAGGATGCCTCAGGCCTCGACTCTCTCACGCGCAAAGCTTCGCTGCAATACGATTGTTATCTCCAGTCTGCGCGCGCGAACGCGATCGCGCGCAAATCTTCGCGATCGCTGGCGTCGACATCATTGCCAGGTGCGCGTCACGTCCTTTTGCAGCCACTCGCTCGTCGAGGAGAACTCGCTAACATCCGTGGTTGGCACGATGGCCACCACAAGCCGGAATCTGAGGAAAGGGCGGTCAGGCTAACCAGCGCCGTGCTTGATGGCTTCAAACCTCGTCATGAAGCCGCCGGCAAGAAAAGTTGCGATCTCACCCAGATCCCCGTCTCCTCGGGAGACGCCGCTCCGCCGTGGCGGAAGGAAAAGGCGCGCGTGGAAGCGGCCGGGTCGCGGAGGCCCTTACACCGCCGCAGCGACCCGGCCGCGCTTGCCGCCGGCGCCAAACCGGAAGGTGGTGCCATCGATCCAGATCTTGTGCAGCAGCACGGCGAGCGCCCGCGCCGCCGCGGTTGCCGCGCGCTTCAGACCCTTCTTCCTGGCCAGCCGCAGGCCCCAGAGCCGCAGCTTGAAGGTCTTCGGAATGCGCGTCAGGATTGCGATCGCAGCCTCGTACAGCATCGCCCGCGTCAGCTCGTCGCCGCATTTGGAGATGCTGCCGATCCGGTCGGTCTGGCCGGATTGATAGCGCCGCGGCGTCAGTCCGAAATGGGCGCCGACATTGGTCGACTTTTTGAATCGCGACGGATCGTCGACGGTGGCGCGGAATGTCAGCGCCACCAGCGCGCCGACGCCCGGCACCGTCATCATCCGCCGCACCACCTCGTCACCGCGTGCGGCCGCCAGCACCAGGCGGTGCAGTTTTGCCAACTGCAGCCGCATGGCGTTGCGGGCGTCCAGCAGCGGCACGACGATCGCTTCCAATTCCTTCTTCCCGGCCAGGAGATCGCGCACCCGCGCCTCAAAACGGCCGACCGAGATCTCGCCAACCTTGAGGCCGAACGGGCGCAACAGGCCGCGGATCATGTTCTCCATGTCCAGCACCTTGCCGAGCAAAGCCTTGCGCCCGACCAGCAGCGCCCGCAACGTCTGTGTGCTCTCCGACTTGACGTGAACCGCGCGGAACCAGCCGGTCCGCATCATCTGCGCAATGCCCCTGGCGTCGTTGCGGTCGGTCTTGTTCAGCATCGCGTTCAGCGCCGCCTTGGCGTGCCGGGTCTCGATGCAGATCACGGGCAGGCCCTTGTCGGACAGCGCCGTGAACAGCCAGGCACTGTACGAGAACGCTTCCAGCCCGACGCGCTTCAGCTGGATTCCCCATTCCGCCAGGAACAGCTCGATCGCGTCCGGATCGGTCGCGAGTTTCGTCTCCCGGACCACCTTGCCGTCGCCGTCCACCACGCAAATGTTGGTCGCCTCGAGCGACACATCAAGCCCTGCATAGAAGTCCATCATGCGCCTCCACCACCGCCGACCGCCGGACCGCACCACGCGTTCCGTTCGCGAATCGCTGTGCAGCATTTTCGCAGCAGCACGGCCGGCGAGGGGGCACAGGTCAGTACCCCGGCTAACCAGAAATCCTTCGGATTTCTTCTAACGGAGCAGGCCGAAAGCCACGTTGGCGGCGCTCGGCAACGGCAGTCCGACAGTTCAGCCTGCCTTTGCAGGCCACGCACACTCTCCACCGAGCCTCAGGCTCACGGCTACCAGCTCCAGCGTCAGGGAGCCGCCGCATGAGCGATCTCACGGAAGTGGAAGTGTTGTGGCTCGAGAAGCGCATCGAAAACCGCATTCGGTTCGGTCGCGTCGTCAATGAACGCAAGCTTGATGGTCACCGGCGTGTACTGTCATTCGCGCCTGGCAGCATCTTTGCCTTCGTCCGTTGGACCTCCAGCGACTTTGGCACGATCATCTCGCGGATTGACATCTTGCGAGCGGTCGCACCAGGACAGCGCTGCTCGACCGTGCCGTATGTGAAGCCGGGCGGAGAGATTTTGCTGCGGCTCTCCGGTTGGCCGAAGGTCGAACGAGTGCTGCAGATGGTCGATGCGGTCGAAGCGCTCGGCATCGATCCCGCCGATGTCGCTCCTGATCATTGGCATCACGTTCATAACCGTCTGTCCGTGAACGAAAATCCGCGCGCTTACACGAAGGCACGCCACCAAGCCTGGCGCCATCGTCAGAGGGTGATGCGATGAGGGGCCGCCTGAAGACGTTGACTGCAACATTCGGAGCCGCTGCTGCGCTTGTCGCGACAACCGTCGTGGAGCCGCTTCCACGCTACATTTGGAATGCATCAGCGAGCGTACCAATCGGTCTCTATCGGCTGCGACCGGCAAAACGGTTCCAGGTCACTGAGCTGGTCGCCGTTCAGCCGCCGGAACTGCTTGCGACCTTTCTGGACTTGAACGGCTATCTGCCGGTCGGCATTCCCATGCTCAAGCGGGTCTTAGCGCTGCCCGGGCAGACGGTCTGCCGAAGCGGGCTCACGATTTCGGTCGATGACATTGTGATGGGCGAGGCGCGAGAGCGCGATGGTCGTGGCCGGCCGCTGCCGGAATGGCAGGGTTGTCGCGTGGTTGGCGACGGTGAGCTGTTCCTCATGAACTGGCAGTCAGACGACTCGCTTGACGGCCGATATTTTGGATTTCTTCCGGCGTCGGGCGTGATCGGCCGTGCCCTCCCGGTGTGGACGTGGGAGGAGTGATCGTGCGTGTTCTACGTTTCCGTTCTGCCATTCCTCTGTTCGATCAAGTGCAGGACCATTCCTCCGTTCTCTAATCGCGGCCCATCATGCAAGTCCTTTCTTTCCATTTCTCAGCACACACAAGAGTGCTGGTCTTGTCCGTCGAAGCGATGGCGAGCGAAGGTTCGCTTGGAACGGCGAGGTCAAGCCCGAAGCCGCC